>NZ_JBJJMO010000102.1:0-10476 GCF_046231935.1 Pseudomonas sp. KCJK9111
CCTGGGTGGGGCGGCAGGGGAAGACGCCGGGCTGGTCGCGCGTAGCACAAGCCTGTCCTCGCTTGCCTAGTCGAGGTTACAGAGGCCTCGGCTGACCCGCAAACTGCATGCCTTGCTCGGTGAACAATCAACGCTTTGCAGGCTGCCCTTTACGGATTGCGTCGTTCACCCCAGGCATCTGCAGATCTCGCTTCGAATAGTCGGTTATACCTGACTCGTCGATCGTGATCATGTTGCTATCGAATACCGGATGCCCGTTTACTATTCTGGCATGGGTAGGGTTAACAACCTTCAACGTAAATCCTTGTTCGATGAAACCGAAATTTTTTAACGGATACATATCCACTTCGTTATCGGCAACGAGAAACTCACTTATGAACAATGATCGATCCTCGTTGACATAGAAAGATCCACTCGTAGAAACATGTTGATCAACACGCTCTTGCAGTAGGCCATTTGCGACCTTCGCCCGAAACTTGTCAATACGCTGGCCCATGGGCTTTGAGGAGTCGAAAGCGAACCCCTTCAGCCGAAATTTCTCATTGTCGATCTTCTTCACAACAGGCTTGAGATTACTCGTATAACGCCCTAATCGGGCACTCCCTTCTGGATCAATGAAATTAACCGGATCGTTTTCGCAGTAGGCGTACGCGTTCAAGCCTCCCGTCAGGAAAGGGCTCAGTGGATCTGGGGTGTAGAAACGCCTCAGCTGCGGTTGGTACATCCGTCTCTTCAGCAGATACCCCCCGGTAACACGGTCCAGTAATTGGCCGCTATAAGCCAGCCCAGAACAGCGTGGAGCGCAGCGTTGATCGCCATAGGGCAAATAGGAGACCGCTCGGCCAGTGCCTGATATTAGGCTTGCTTTATCGCACATGAGACGCACCTCGTAGTGGTTGTGAATCTCATGATGTGCAAAGTACTTCATGAAAAAAAACTGGCAGTTTTGTCAGGCCAGGCGCTGTACTACAAGTGAAGCTGCAGGCTCGCGGGAGGTACCGTCTTGCCGACGTGATCATGCGGGATGCGGTGTCCGCGCCGCAAGAATGGCGACTGGCCTTTTGAAATTGCGCCTGGCGATTCGCGTTTCAGGAAGAGGCAGCGCCCAATGCAGTGCTCAGGCGCGCACCAGTCTCATTGAGGTCAAAGGCAACTGCCTCATGCCAGTGCTCTAACCGTCAAGGCTTGCGCTTGCGCGGCCCCCCATTGAAGCTAGGCACCTTGCGCACCGCCTTCACCGCAGGTGGCGCGGTACCGGCTTCGTCACTGTCCATCCACCGCCCCAGCCCACGCTTGGCACTGTTTTCCTTGGGCTTCTTCGGTTTCTTGGGCTTTTTCATCACCTGACCGCTGGCATCGGTCAGCGGTACCCGGTGATCAGGTATGAAGTCAGGCTCTTCATGACGCGTCAGCGTCTGACGGGTCAGCACTTCGATGGCCGCCAGCAACTGCACCTCATCAGCGCACACCAGCGAAATCGCCTCGCCCGTGTTGCCCGCACGGCCGGTGCGACCGATACGGTGCACGTAGTCTTCGGCCACGATCGGCAGGTCCAGGTTGACCACCAGCGGCAGGTCGTCAATGTCCAGCCCGCGCGCAGCCACGTCGGTGGCCACCAGCACCTGCACTTCGCGTGCCTTGAAGCTGTCCAGCGCCCGTTGCCGCGTCGCTTGCGGGCGGTCACCATGGATGCCGTCGGCCTTGACCCCTTCGGCCAGCAAACGCTCGACCAGCTGATCGACGCCGTTGCGGGTCTTGGCAAAGACCAGCACCTGTTTCCAGCGCTGCTTGCGCAACAGGTGGCAGAACAGGTCGACCTTGCGCTTCTTGTCAACCGTCACCAGCCATTGCTTGACGCTTGCCGCCGTGGCATTGCGCGGGCTGACTTCGATGCTGAGCGGGTCGTTGAGCGCGAGCCCTGCGAGCATGCGGATCTGGTCCGAGAACGTTGCCGAGAACAACAGCGTCTGGCGTTTGCGGGGCAGCGCGGCATAGACCGATTGCAGCTCCTCGGCAAACCCCAGGTCGAGCATGCGGTCGGCTTCATCGAGCACCAGAATCTGCACCTGGTTGAACTTGATCGCGTTCTGGCGATACAGGTCCAGCAGCCGGCCCGGGGTCGCCACCAGCAAGTCCACACCGCGGCGCAGGCGCATCATCTGCGGGTTGATGCTGACCCCGCCATACACCGCATAGGTACTCAGCGGCAGGTGCTCGGCGTATTCGCGCACGTTGGTATGCACCTGCTCGGCCAGTTCACGGGTGGGCACCAGGACCAGGGCACGAATCGAGTTGGCCGCGACCTTCTCGCCTTCGAGCGCCAGGCGTTGCAACACGGGCAGGGCAAAACCTGCGGTCTTGCCGGTGCCGGTCTGGGCGGCGGCCATCAGGTCGCGGCCGGCCAGCACGGCGGGGATGGCCTGGGCCTGTACCGGGGTCGGGGTGGTGTAATCGCGCTGTTCAAGGGTGCGCAGCAAGGGTTCGATCAGGCCGAGTTTGGCGAAATTCATGGCAATACCATCAGGGGTTCAGCGAAGCCGGCAAGTCTACCGCATCCCCCCTGTGCACTTGCAGGTTTCCCGGTCGAGCGGCTACGCGACGGGGCGCGCCTTGCGCCACTGCGGCAGGCCGATCAGGACCACCGCGCCGATGATCACGGCCATGGCAACGCACTCCTCGGCACCGATCTGCTCGCCGGCGAACATGATGCCCAACAGCACCGCCACGGCCGGGTTGACGTAGGCATAGCTGGTGGCGGCCGCCGGGCGAACGTGCTTGAGCAGGTACATGTAGGCGCTGAACGCCAGGATCGAGCCGAAGAACACGAGGTAAGCCAGCGCGCCCCAACCGGCAGCGGTGGGCATCTGCGTCATGCGTTCACCCGACAGCAGGCTACCCAGCAGCAATGCCGTGCCGCCGACCAGCATCTGTGCGGCGCTGGCCATGGGGCCCGGTGGCATGGGCAGGCGCTTGCTCCACACCGACCCGAACGCCCACGAGGCGGCGGCGAAGATCAGCAGCGCCGCGCCAAGCGGGCTCGCCTGCAGGTTAGAGCCCAGGTTGAGCAGGCCGATGCCAGTCAGGCCCAGGACGATGCCCGCCCATTCGAGCGCCGAGTTGCGGTAACCGAACATCAGCCCAAACACTAGGGTGAACAAGGGCACGGTCGCCACCGCCAGCGCTGCCACGCCGGACGCCACGCCCGCATGTTCGGCGATCGTCACGCCCCCGTTGCCACAGCTGAGCAGTAAAAAGCCCACCAGCCCCGCTGCCCGCCACTGCGGCCAGGACGGCGATGGCGCCCCTCGCCAGCGCATGAAGCCGTACAACAGCCCCCCGGCAATCAGAAAGCGCACCCCGGCCATGAGCATGGGCGGCCAGCTTTCCACACCGATGCGGATGAACAGGTAGGTTGAACCCCATACGAAATACAAGGCCACGAAGGCCCCGATGAGCAACAGCGGGAAGCGGCGGGTGCTGGACATGGTCGAGTCGAAAATCCTTTTGCGGGTGACGCAGTCTAACGGCGTGAAGCGCAGCGGCAACCCTACAGTGGGGCGTTGGATCAGCAGCACACTTGCAACCTGGGGCGTGCAACGACAGGCGCTGCCCGCTTCAGCGGTAGGTTGCCAGTGCGTCGCGGACCTTGGCGGCGGGGGTCTTCTGCAGGCGGCAGAACAAGTCGTGGGAAGGCTGCTGCACCCCATGGTCCTGGCGCAGTACGCCGGCCAGGTGCTGGACCAGGTTGGCGGCCATTTCCGCGTCGGCCATGGCCCGGTGGGCCGTGCCAGTGTTGGGCAGCCCGGCCCAGTGGGTCAGTGTGCCCAACTTGTGGTTGGGGGCTGCCGGCAGCAGGCGCCGGGACAGCAACAGCGAGCAGGCGAAGGGCTGGCTGCGGCTGCGGCCGATGCGGCCCAGCTCGAAGTCCCAGAACTTCTGGTCGAAAGCGGCGTTGTGGGCCAGCAGCGGCGTTGCCCCCACGAACTCGGCCACCTCGTTCATCACCTGCTCCACCGGGGGTGCCTTGCGCACCATGGCGGTGGTGATGCCGGTCAAGCCCGACACGAAAGCAGGCACCGACACCCCCGCGTTCATCAGGCTCTGATAGCGCTCGACGATTTGCCCGCGCTCGAGCATCACCACGGCCACCTCGGTGGCGCGGCAACCGGTGCCTGGGGAAATGCCGGTGGTCTCAAAGTCGATGACAGCGATACGTTCCATAAAAACCTTAGTGTTTGAGCAACAACGGGCCCTCGATGGGCACATAGCGGGTGGCGGCGCGGATCAGCGACATCGCCGTCAGCCCAGGCACGCCATAGACCACCGCTTCGGTGCCGTGACGCTGGATCACGCGGTCGAGCAGCAGGTCGAAATCCCCGTCACCCGACGCCAATACCACCTGGTCCACGCGGCTGGCCGCATCGATCACATCCAGGGTGATGCCGACATCCCAATCGCCCTTGGCCGAACCATCGCTGCGCTGGATGAAGGGCTTGAGGCGCACATCGAAACCCAGGTTGCGCAGTATCTGCTGAAACTGCTGCTGCTTGCTGTCGCCCCGATCGATGGCATAGGCCACCGCCTCGACGATCTGGCCTTCGCGGCTGACCTGGTTCCACAAGGCGGTGTAGTTGAAATGGCAACCGTGGGCTTGGCGCACGGTGTAATAGAGGTTCTGCACGTCGGCGAACAGCGCGATCTTTTTCACCTTGGCACCTCGTCTGGCCGAATCGGGGGCGGGTTCAGCGCCCCGCGAAGGCCAGCAGTATGCCAGAGCCGTCAGACGTAGGAATCGTCGTCGGAGAATAATCCCCCGTCATCACCGCCGTAATCGGCGTCACTGTAACCGCCCTGGTCGCTGCCCCAGCCGCTGTTGTCGGCCACGTGCTGCTGCTCGTTCTGGTCGTTCCAGCCGCCGCTGTCACTGGCCTGCGCAGGCGCTTCCTTGATCACTTCGACCACCTCTTCGGGCTGGGAATTGTGGTTGAACAGGCTGCTGATGCCCTGGGCCAGCAAGACACCACCGGCTACACCGGCAGCCGTCTGCATGGCGCCGCCCAGGAAGCTGCTGGCGCCGCCGCGCGCGGGCGCTGCGCCAAAGCCCGACTGCTGGGCCGGCGGCTGCGAGAAGCCAGGTGCCGCGGGCTCGCGCCAGCCGCCACCGGCGGGTGCGGACGGTGCGACCGAACGCTGGGGCTGAGAAGCAGGTGCCGGCGCCGAGCTACGCCCGCCAGCGCCGAAGAGGCTGGACAGAAAACCGCCGCCGCCTGCGTTCTGCGAGGCGCCGGCCTGCGCAGCCTCGGCCTGGGCGCGTGCCTGCTTGAGTTCCGCTTCGAGTTGTTTGTTTTGTTCGTCCAGGCGCTTGATGGCCGCTTCCTGCACCAGGATCGCCTGGGCCATGTAGTAAGGGGCCGCCGGCTGCTGGCGCACATGCGCCTCGATGCAGGCCTGGGCCTGCGCATCACGGGGCTGGCTTGGGTCTTCGGCCTGCTTGATGCGGCTGAACAGGCCATCGATCAGGGATTGTTCTTCGGTATTCATGGGGCGACCTCGTGGGTAGCGGGACTACGGACAGGCTCAAAGATGGGGCGTCGACGCGGCTGATTCAATCACCGGCGGGGTGAAACTTTTTTCAGCAAGTAACGGATCAAGGGCCGCTTTGGGCTAGAGTTAGACCCCCTGTTTCAACTGCCATGCGATGTTGACCCCATGAATCCGCTGAGCGTTTTGCGCGACTCCCTCCACTTCTTCACCCGCCACCTGGCCGGTATTGCCCAACTGTGCCTGCCGCTGGTGGTGCTCGAAGCCGTGCTGACCCAGGTGCTGTATCGCCAGCTGGGCGAGCAGGCCTCCCCGGCCTACGGCATGCTGATCTACGTGCTGTGCTACCCGCTGTACAGCGCAGCACTGATTCTGTACCTCGATACCCGCAGCAATGGCCAGGCCATCGCCAAGCGCGACCTGTTTGCCCGTGCGGTGCAGCTCTGGCCGGCGCTGACGCTGCTGGTGCTGATCAGCTCGTTGCTGATCATGGCCGGCATGGCCTTGTTCGTGTTCCCTGGGGTGTGGATCATGGTCAACCTGGTGTTCGGTGAATACCTGCTGGTGCTGCGCGGCTTGCCCGTGGTGCAGGCGATGCGCGAAAGCGCCCGCATGACCACTGGCCATTTCCTGCGCATTCTGGTGTGCCTGCTGGCCGTGCTGGCGTCGATCTGGCTGATCGAAGGCCTGATCCTGATGGCCATCCCCGACCCATCTCCTGGCGTGCAACTGCTCGTGGACAGCCTGGCAGGCTTCCTGCAATTGTTCGGCACGGTGGTCATGTACCGGCTGTTCATGCTGCTCGAGGTTGAGCAGCGCACGTGAACGCAGCTACCGGCTGCTAGCGCTGGGCCTTGAGAAACAAGGCGAACAGCTCTGACTGGGACTTGATGCCCAGCTTGCGGTAGATGTGCTTGCGATGGACCCGCACGGTTTCCGAGGAGATGGCGAGTTTGCGGCCGATCTCCTTGCTGGAACAGCCGCTGAGCAGCATGCGGCCCACCTCCAGTTCGCGGGCGGTGAGCGGCGTTTCAAGGTTGCCGAAGCCCTCGGCCAGGTGGTTCTGCCACGCAGGCGCCGGGGTGACTTCGTCGACATCGTGCTCGAACCGAAAGCGCTGGCGCATGGTGGCCAGCACCCAGGGTTGCAGAAGGTGCAGCAGCGCAATCTGCTCGCCCGCAAAGCGTGAGCGGCTACCCAGCGACAGGCACAGCGTGCGCCCGGCATCCAGGGCCACGTTGTACTGCACCTCGTCGGCCACCACGTTGAGGCGGAAATACCGCTGGTAATAGTCGGTGCGCTCGAAGCATTCAGGGGCCACGTCGACCAGCTGCACCAGGCCGCTTGCCGGCGTCTCCCGGCTGGCGATGTAGAACGGGTCCAGCAGGTACAGGCCCTTGAGGTAATCCTGAAATAACGGGTCCAGCCCGCCATCACTGCCGGGGGATTCGGCATACACCAGCGGGCGATGCTCGCTGAAAAGAAACGCGACCCAACTGTCGAACGCCACGTATTGCTCCAGCAACCGCACCAGGCGCAGCCAGAAACCGGGGTGGTCCAGCGCATCGATCACCTGGCCGACCGACCGATGCCAGGCAATGTCCTGAAGTGTGAGGTTCATGTCCGGGCTCTGTACCAAAAGGTGAGTGCAGGTCAGGGTGAATACAACCGAGCAGGCAAAGTGTACTGGAGTGCATGGGCATTGCGGCGCTGTTTTCGGCGCAGCGCTGGCCAGTACCGAAAGAATGTGTACAGGGCTAACCCCTATGGGTTACCTCAAGGGCGTAATTACCCCGCCGCCAATGGCAGCGGCATACTCGGGCAATCACCGTCCGCCACAGCAAGTGGCAGGCACGTTATCTCAGCCGGTGCAGTGCGCTGGTTTCACGCCGCGTCGATTACCTGGCAGCCGTTTGGCTGCGCAGTCAGGAGTTGCAATGAAAGTAGAACTCGTCCAGCTGGCCGGTCGCGACGGCGACACCGCCTACAACCTGGAACGCACCCTGGAGGCGATCCACCGCGCCGCAGCGGATGTGGACCTGATCGTGTTCCCGGAAACCCAGCTGATGGGCTTTCCAACCCAGGACGACATCGCGGCTATCGCCGAGCCCCTGACCGGCCCGACGCTTGCCGCCGTCGCCCAAGCGGTGACCGACAAGGGCGTGGCAGCCGTGGTCGGCCTTGCCGAGGCGGGCGAAGACGGGCACTTCTACAACACCACCGTGCTGATCACCCCGGACGGTGTCGCGTTGAAGTACCGCAAGACCCACCTGTGGGCCTCCGACAAGGGCATCTTCACGGCGGGCGATCGCTACGCCACGGCGCTGTACAAAGGGGTGCGCGTAGGGCTGTTGATCTGCTTCGACATCGAATTCCCCGAAAGCGCCCGCGCCCTGGGCCAGCTGGGGGCCGAGCTGATCCTGGTGACCAACGGCAACATGGACCCGTATGGCCCCACGCACCGCACCGCTATCAGCGCTCGCGCCATGGAAAACCAGGCCTATGCGGTGATGGTCAATCGCGTCGGCCAGGGCGATGGCAACCTGGTGTTTGCAGGCGGCAGCGCGGTGGTCGACCCTTACGGCCAACTGTTGTGCGAGGCAGGGCGCAGCGCCTGCCGGCTGCAGTTGGACCTCGACATGGCGCTGATCGGGCAAGCGCGCCAGGACTACAGCTACCTGGCCGAGCGCCGCTTCGAGCTGCCAGGCCAGCAGGTCGAGCACCCAGACGGCTTGCGAGAACTGATCCTGACCCCCGTCTGAACCCTTGCGCCACGGCTGGCGCCCAGGGCCCAGGCCGGGCCCTGACACTGAACTCCATAAAAAACACAATCCGGAGTAACACCATGGCCCACTTGAAACGTACCCTGTCGCTGGGTGCGGTGACGCTGTTCGGCATCGCTTACATGACCCCCATCATTGTGCTGGGCACCTTCGGCATCCTCGCCGACACCACCCAAGGCGCCGTGCCCTCGGCTTATCTGGCCGCCTCCATCGCCATGCTGTTCACCGCCCTGAGCTACGGCAAGATGGCCAAGGCCTTCCCCGTCGCCGGCTCGGCCTACACCTACGTGCGCAAGTCCATCAGCCCCAAGCTGGGTTTTCTGGCCGGTTGGGCGGTGCTGCTGGACTACCTGTTCCTGCCCATGGCGATCTGGCTGATCGGCGCGGCCTACCTGCATTCGGCCTTCCCGGCGGTGCCGCACCCGGTGTGGGTGCTAGCCTTCATTGCCGTCACCACGGCCATCAACATCATCGGCCTGCAACTGGCCAAGACCGTCAATGGCGTACTGATGCTGCTTCAGTTCCTGGTACTGGCAGCCTTCGTGGGCCTGGCCGTGCACTACGCCACCGGCGAGCTGAACCAGCCGTTGTGGTCGCTGGCACCTTTTCATCAGGACGGTTTCCAACTGCCTTTGATCATGAGTGGCGCCGCCATCGCCTGTTATTCGTTCCTGGGCTTCGATGCGGTCAGCACCTTGACCGAAGAAACCCATGAACCACGCAAGACCATCCCTCGCGCCATCCTGCTGATCACCCTGCTGGGCGGCTTCATCTTCATCGTGGCCAGCTACTTCGTCCAACTCGCCCACCCTGGCGCGACCTTCAGCAACCCGGACTCGGCCGCCTACGAAATCGCGAAAGCCATTGGTGGGGACATTTTCGTCAGTTTCTTCCTGATCGGCCTGATCGTAGGGCAATTCACCTCAGGGCTTTCGGCGCAAGCCAGCGCCTCGCGCCTGCTGTTCGCCATGGGCCGCGACGGCGTATTGCCCAAGCGTTGGTTCGGGCGACTGAGTGCACGGTTCGGCACACCGGTCATCAGCATCGTCCTGTGTGGCGTAGTCGCGCTACTGGCCTTGCGCATGGACGTGACGACCTCCACCTCGTTCATCAACTTCGGCGCTTTCCTGGCCTTCAGCCTGGTCAACCTGTCGGTGATCTTTCACTACTGGATCGCCCAGGGCGAGCGCGGGCTCAAGGCTGCAACGGTGTACCTGGCCTTCCCCTTGATTGGGCTGGTGGCTGATCTGTGGCTGATGGCAAGCCTGGACCACATGGCCATCTACCTTGGCGTGGCCTGGCTGGGCATAGGGTGCCTGTACCTGCTGGTCATCACCCGTGGGTTGCGGCAACAGCCGCCAGAGATGCATTTCGAGGAAGCTTGAGGTTGGGCGGGCAGTGTGGCTGGCGGGGGCTTGGGTCATCTGAGGGATTTGATGACTCGGCCCGGTGCCAAATCCCGAGAAACTCGGTAGCGTTCTTCGGTGGCTGGAATTCTGTGAGGTTTCTGGCCGACGATGGATAGCAGTTGCGTGATGGCGCGGGTCTTTACAAAACGTTGGCGTTCGCGGTTCGGCGATTAGGTTGCTCGCGATTTCGTGCAGCGCCCAGGACTGTTATCTGACACTTGTTAGTTTTGCCAGCAGCGTGCTGCGGACATCACCGGGACACTCAAGACGCCGGCCCTGCTAGTCGGCGAAACGACAGTTCTCCAATCGCGAGCACAACCGCATGAACAGATACGGTATATCGGCGTACTCGCCCTACGGCTTTGCTGCAGAGATTCGATTTGCACACACGTCACTTGGACTCAATGGTGAGTATGCGCAAGCGCTGACCTGGCGCTACATACTGGGCTCCGGCTACAGAGCCTTCGACACTTGCTTAATGCGTTTTCTTTCACCTGACAGTCTGAGCCCTTTCGCAGCGGGTGGAATGAATACTTACGCCTATTGTTCAAACGACCCTGTGAACCGCAGCGATCCCACCGGACACTCTTTACTGTATCCCGCCAATAATGTGCCAAGACCAATCATCAAGCTACCTCGTCGCGGTCCCGAACTCACGTTGCCGACACCCCACCGCTGTTAGCGAAAAGGCATTTCAGCAGTAACCAGCTGAAGGACATGAGTTATGCAAATACTCAATATTT
>NZ_JBJJMO010000103.1:0-10402 GCF_046231935.1 Pseudomonas sp. KCJK9111
TGGCCAACAAGAGACATGACAACAAGGTTTTTTACGTCTGCACGCTCTAATAACGTGATGACGGTTTTACGGACACTATGAAACACACATTTCTTGTCGAATCCATGTCGGGTTTTAAACTGCGAGAAATCATTCCCTAAATCCTTGGACTTTACGCCGTACTTCCCACCCTTTCCCGTCTGCAATAGGTATCCGTCCTTTGAAGACTCTACAAGACGTTTGATAGTCTTCTTTAGCTTAGGATGAATTGGAACATGTCTCACTGCGGCATCTGTCTTACCTTCACGTATATGGAAGCACTCAATATCATCTTCAATGACAATCGAATCAGTGCGAAGCTGGCAAATTTCTTCAATCCTCGCACCTGTGTATCCACCGATCTCGATAAGATCGGCTAGCTTTTGGTTAGACTCGGACAGTGCGAACTTATACAGGTTCTCAATTTCGTCTGTAGTGAAAGCACGGCGAGAGGCCTCCTTGAAGATCCCTCGCTTTTCTTGATTTAGCTCATGCTCCTTGAATGGATTCGGAGTGCTGGCATAAACAGATTTGAACGCTGGGTCTTTTTTTAGAGCGAAGTTCCAAAACGCATTGAATGAAAACAAGTACTGTTTCTTGGTCTTCGCTTCAATTTTGAGAGAAGCCAGAAAAGTTGATATAGTATCGTGACTCAACGGCAAATCACTTTCTTTGAGGAAAGCATCAAGAACCTTGAGTCTTTTTACGTGACGATCAACGGTAGATAACTCAACCTTCCTAACTTCCGTTTCGTGGGAATGAAAAGCGTCTAATCTTGTTTTGAAAAACGGTGTTTTGGGTGAATAATCACTTATTCCTACGAGAATCTCTATAGCTTCTTTGGCTTGTTTGGGCTTTAGTTTTCTAGACTCTATAAGATTATTAACTTCAATCACCCGGTCATTGCTTGGTGATTTCCACTCCTGCATCCCTAACGTCCAAGGTTGGGGATTACGCTTTTCATAATCTATCTTATCGCGATATTTTTCGACGATTAATGCAACCTCTTCACGGAAATCAGGAATCTCGTGTTTCCGAGCTTTCTCGATCTCGATCTTCCACTGCTGTAGCCATCGAAGCTTTAGAACATGAGCCTCTGATCGATTTCCAGTCTTGAGGCTCTTTGTGAGAACCCTGCGACCACCAAACGCTTCTCTCGCATCTGCTGGGATGTCGAGCCGCACATGGTATGTGCCGCCTTTGAGGACCAAAAAATCGGACATACGAGCAATCCACAGGTAAAATTCTTACCCATTTTCTACCCAAAATTTCTACCCAAAACAAGCGTCTAAATCAGCGTTTACCGGGATTATTGGGCTAGGCGACATTTGCGGTGAAGTTCGAGTCTCCCTCGGGGCACCAAATCCGAAAAAGCCGACCTTAAATGGTCGGCTTTTTTTTTGCGCCGTAAAATCGCTCAGTGCATCACATTTGCCTGGCGTCAGCCCATTGATTCGCTGGTGCCTGACCATGCAGCAATGCTATTGGCAAGTGGCCATCCCCCCCGACTACCCTCACTTCGTCGGATAACAGCCGAACGCATTGCCTAACTGATGGCATTTAGCCATAGTGCGGTTCCCCTCAACCCCCTCCCCTTGTGTGATCAATGAAAACAACCGCGCCCTGTATGGCGGCAATGATGCTGCTAAGTGGGTGCAATGGAGTGCCAACGTCCTACGTTTCAGACCCGGTCTACAGTCAAGCTTTCGTGGTGACGTCCGGGGCGCCGCTGCCCATGCTGCTGATGGCAAGCGCCATCCAGTGGAACGCGGATTATGCAGTCACCGCCAAACACACCCCTTTTCTGCGCAACGTGGTCCATGAAGGCCTGGGCGATGTGGTGTTCTTCAAGCACAAAGCCAGCCAAGTACCGCACTGGCGCCAATATGTGCCTGGGGAAGCGGTCACAGCAGTGGGCTACAACAGCTTGATGATGCCCATGCAAGGCAAGGGCCATGCGCTCTCGTCACTGGTCCGGCTCGATGGCACCCCTGGTAGCGTGTTCTATTCGGTGCACGACGGGCCGATCACCAAGGGGATGTCTGGCGGCCCGGTATTCGCCGATGACGGTAACGTGGTAGGCATCAACATCGCCATCATCCCCACCAGCGGCATTGATGCCGTCAGGCGACCGGATCTGGTGGGCAAGGACCGGGTCAGTGTGTTCATGTCCTTCAGCGAGATCGACAAGGAGTGGCGGCGCTACCAGTACATGCTGGCGCGCAAGTCCAAACCCCAGGCCCCAACATCGATCAAGGGCTTTGTGGCCGTTGCTGCAAAACCCTGATCAGGCGGGTTCAGAGGCCTGGGGCGCCAGGACGATGCAATTTCGCCCGGCGCGCTTGGCGGCATACAACGCCATATCGGCGGCATGCAGCCAGGCTTGGGCATCGGTAATGCCTGCATGGTAAGGGGCGATACCGATGCTCAAGCTCAGGTTAAGGTGCGGCAGCGCTGGGTCGCGAAACGCCTCCACGGCCAGGCGCAGCCGCTCTAGCACTTCCCTTGCCTGCCCTGGCGTCGTATCGGGCAGCATCACGCAGAATTCGTCTCCTCCATAGCGCGCCGCAGGGTCGTGCTTGCGCAGGTGCAAGGAAAGCGTGGCACTGATCACCCGCAGGATGTTGTCACCCACCTGATGGCCATGACGGTCATTGACCTGCTTGAAGTGGTCGACGTCAATCAGGGCAAGGCAACTGCTCCCGGCGCTGGCTCGGCAACGAGCGAACTCACGCGGTAGCAGTTCCTGCCAGGCCCCGTGATTGCTCAAGCCCGTGAGGCTGTCGGTCTGGCTCAGGCGGGCCAGTGCACGTTTATGCTGGCCCAATTGGACGGTCACCTGATAGCAGATCATGCCGATGGCCATGGGGTAGATCAGCAGGATCGGCAGGCACGCCAGCATCTGCGCCTGCGTGGTGGCCGGAAAAAGCGGCGGCGCGAACAGCCATAGGCCCAGGGCGATGCCGATACCCTGGGCAAGTACCGTTTTCATGAATAGGGGCCAGCCACCGGCCGCGATCTTGTCCATGGCGATCATCGACAGGATGATCACGCTGGGCAGTGGGTTGAGCCCCATGACACCCGCCCAGCAACCCCCGGCGAATCCATCGACCACCAAGTTGCGCTGCTCGGCCTTGTAGGGCTGGGCGGATACCCGAGCAATCTGAAACGCCAGGTGCGGCCAGACAAAACCGTGTGCCAGTAACAGCGCCCACACCCACACCCCTGGCTGCAATGGCGCGATGCCGATCAGCACACAAAAAAAGCCGAGGCCAGTTCCGATGGCGCGTGGGGCATACATGCGTTTGGCGAAGGAAAGGCCCGTGCCGGTGCGCTCGATCATGGCGGGATACCGAGAAGATAAGGCTGAAGATGCACGGTACAACTGCGAAGCATGTGCATGCTGAGGCAAGGCATTGTGCCACCACTCAAATCAGGCCGGCAAACGCGTCTGGATGAAATGCTCACCCCCATTCGGATGTCACGCCAACACCTGTCAGCCCCACATGCGTTGCAACAACCTCATTCAGAACCTTCGGCGCGAGCCGACGTCCCATCCAAGGTCCTGAACCCCGTCAAGGTGCGCCATTTGAAAGACGTCATCATCCGCAAATACCGCTTGGTCGTGAAAACCTTCGGCTACATCGGTTGGTCACTGTTCTGGCTGCTGATCTGGGACGTATTGGTCACCATTGATTTCATGCTGTTTCTCAACAGCAAGTTCACCCTGCCCTTGATCCCGCTTTCATTGATGGGTTCGGCGCTGGTCGTGCTGGTGAGCTTTCGCAACAGCAGCGCCTACAACCGCTGGTGGGAAGCACGTACCTTGTGGGGTGCCCTGGTCAACAGTTCCCGCAGCTTTGCCCGCCAGACGCTGACCCTGATCGATGATCCCGACGATGGGCTCAATCCGGTCAAGGCGACCCTGCTGCGTCGGCACATCGCCTACATCAACTGCCTGGCGGCGCACCTGAAAGGGGAGAAATGCCCGCAGGAGCTGGTGGCGTTTATCCCTGAGGCAGAATTTGAGCGGCACCACGGCTCCAACAATTTTGCCAATGACATCTTGAGTGGCTCGGCCGCGTTACTGGCCAGGGAATATCAGGAGGGCCGGCTGGACAGCATCCGCTTGGCTCGCCTTGAGTCCACGCTGGTGGACTTGTCCAATGCACAAGGGGGCATGGAGCGAATCGCCAATACACCACTGCCCTACCCGTATGTCTATTTCCCCCGGTTGTTCATCACGCTGTTCTGCCTGATCGTACCGGTCGGCCTGGTGGAGTCGCTGGAATGGTTCACGCCCCTGGCCTCCACGGTTGTAGGCTTCATGCTGCTGGCGATCGAGCGCATCGGTACCGACTTGCAGAGCCCATTCCGCTTCAGCGAACACCAGATACAGATGGATACCATCTGCGAGACGATCGAGCGCAACCTGGAATCGATGCAGCGCGGGGCGCAATCGGCCGAGGCAGTGAGCGCTTGAGAACAGGCAGCGGCCGCAAGGCCGCTGGCCTGATCAGGCCCTTACGAAACGCTGGCGCAGTACATCACTGAGCGCATCGACCAGGAACACCAGCACCAGCATCCCGATGATCACCGTGCTGGCCTGGGCTTCCTGAAACAGACTCAAAGTGGTGTAAAGCATCTGCCCCAAGCCTCCAGCACCCACAAAGCCCAGCACACTGGCCATGCGTATATTGTTCTCCCAACGGTACAAGCTGTAGGCCAGCAACTGCGGCCACAGGTTAGGCAAGGTGCCGTAGCAGAAGGCTGCTACCTGCCCCGCGCCTTGCAGGCGAATGGCTGCGGCAGGTTCAGGCGAGGCGTTTTCCAGCGCCTCGGCAAACAGACGCCCCAGTACGCCGGCGGTGTGCAGCGCCAACGCCAGGGTGCCAGCGTTTGGCCCAAGTCCAGCTGCCAGCACGGTCAGCGCGGCCCACACCAGCTCCGGAATGGCGCGCAGCGCATTGAGCAGCAACCGGGCCAGCCCCTGCAACGGCCAGCCAAACCGGCCCGCCGCCGGCAGCGCCAGCAACAGGCCCATGACGACGGCCAGCAACGTGCCGATACCGGACATGGCTAGGGTTTCCAATGCGCCATGCGCCACCGCACGCAGATGCTCGCTGGACAGGTCCGGGGTCAGGAACCGTCCGGCATACTCACCCATCTGGGCCAGCCCACCATTGCCGATCAACGCCCCGAAATCCAACCCCAAATAGGCGAACGAACCGACGATGGCTGCCAGCAGCGCAGCCAACAGGGCCAGGTTGATCAGCCGATTCACGCAAGCCTCCCGCGCAATAGGCGGCTGAGCCCATCGGCAAGCATCACCAGGGCCAGGAACGTCAACAACATGCTGGCTACCTCGGCGCCAGCGAACATGCGCATGGACAGGTCGATCTGCTGACCCAGCCCGCCGGCCCCCACGAACCCCATCACCACCGATGCCCGTACTGCACATTCCCACCGGTATACCGTGTAGGACACCGCTTCGCTGACGGCATTGGGCAAGATGCCGTAGAAAAAGGCGGCCAGCCGTCCACTGCCCGCCTGCAACAAAGCGTGGGCGGGCCGCTGGTCCACCGATTCGAAGATTTCCGCATACACCTTGCCCAGCATGCCGCTGTAGGTAATGGCGATTGCCAGCACCCCGGCCGTGGGACCGAGGCCTACGGCGCGCACGAACAACAGTGCCCAGACGATCTCAGGCACGCTGCGCAGGAAGATCAGCACGCCCCGTACGGGCAGCCGCACCAGGCGCGACCAGGCACCCGGGCGCCCGCCACGTGAGGCAGCGCTCAGGGACAAGGCGCGGCTGGCCAGCAACCCTGCCGGCACGGCCAGCAGCCAGGCTAGCGCCATGCCGGCGGTGGCCACAGCCAAGGTCTGTAGGGTGGCCTCAAGCAATAGCTCGAGAAAGTCGCGCTCATGTGCAGGTGGCCAGAATGCCCCCGTGAAACTCGCCATCTGCTCGCGGTTTTCGGCCTGTAACAGCACGGCCGGGTTCAACTCGCTCAACTGGATACCCGGCCACAGGATCGCGATGGCCAGTAACCCGATCAGTATTCTTGGCGCCATTGCCGGATCACGTTGACTGGCGTTCAGCATCTGGGCAACTGCACGTGGGGGCTCGCATCAACGCCGTGCTTGGCCACCAGCTGCTCGTTGGCATACAGCGCTTGCAGCAGCTCATCGGTCACAGCCTCGGCTGGGCAATCAAACAGCACCTGCCCTTCGCGTATGCCGATCACCCGGGGAAAGTGGGCCAGAGCCAATTCGACCGCATGCAGGCTGGCTACCAGCGCCACGCCAGTGGCCTGGGCATGCCGGTTGAGCAGCGCCAGGCTGTGATCGGCCAATACCGGGTCCATCGCCGACACCGGCTCGTCGGCGAACATGATACGAGGCTGCTGATACAGCACCCGCGCAATACCCACCCGCTGAAGCTGGCCACCGGACAGCTGACCGCACTGCACGAACAGCTTGTCTGCTAGCCCCAGTTCGGCCAAGGCCTGGCGCGCACCAGGCACATCGCAGGGATACAGCAGGTTGAGCAGGCTGCGACCAAGCCCCCACTGGCCCAGACGGCCCGCCAGCACGGCAGTGACCACCCGCTGGCGCGGCGGCAGTGGCGGCGCCTGGTGAACCAGACCTACCTGGGCCCGCAGGCGCTGCCGGGCTCCTGCCGACAACGCCCATGGCTGCTGCCCGAGCACCTCCAGACGGCCGCTGCTCGGCCTGGTCGCCGTGGCCATCAGGTGCAGCAAGCTGGACTTGCCCGCCCCCGATGGGCCGATGATGGCGACGCGCTCAGCCTGCGCAATGCGCAAGGTCACGCCCTCCAGGGCGCGCACCGCGCCATGCCGCAAGCTTGCGCCTTGCAGCGCGATGACTGCCTCAGAAGGCACGGCAGACGTCACTTGAGCAAGCCAGCCTCGCGGGCGGCTTGCTCAGTGCCCGCGTAGTTTTCCGGCTTGGTTTCGATGAAGCGGCTGGCTGCCTGCAGGTCGAGAATGGCTTTCTGTTCTGGATCGGCGGGGTCAAGGTTCAGGAAGGCCTGCTTGATCTTCTCCTTGAGGGCCGGGTCCATGTTGCCACGCACCGTCCAGTTGTAGTCGAAATAGGTCGGGGTCGTGGCGAACACGCGCACCTTGGCGGTATCGACCTTGCCGGCGTCCACCAGTTTCTGCCAGACGCTGGCGTTGAGCACACCGGCATCGACCTTGCCAGCCTGTACCCAGGCCACGGTGGCGTCGTGGGCACCGGAATAGGCTACGCGGCTGAAGTACCCTTCAGGTTTGATGTTGTCCTGCTTGAGCATGAAATAGCGTGGCATCAGGCTACCGGACGTGGAAGAAATGGACCCGAAGGCGAAGGACTTGCCCTTGAGGTCAGCCAGGCTTTTTACTGCAGGGTTGGCAGTGATGAACTTGGAGGTGAATTGGGCGTCCTGCTCGCGCTGCACCAGCGGCGTGGCAGTCGGGTCCTTCAGGTGCACCTGCACGAACGTGAACCCGCCCAGCCACGCCAGGTCCAGCCGGTCGGAGGCCAGCGACTCGACCACGGCCGGGTAGTCAGCCACCGGCACGAACTTCACCTGCATGCCCAACTGCTTGGACAAGTATTCGCCCAAGGGTTTGAACTTGCGTTGCAGTTCGGTGGGCGCTTCGTCGGGAATGGCGCTGACACGCAGTGTCTCTGCGGCCTGGACGGCCAGGGCACAGCAGGACAGCACGAGGCTGGCGGCGAGCGCCAAGGGACGTTTGAGCATGGGTTTCTCCGGTTCAATAGCGGGGAATGGGGTGAGTTCGAGGCTGCGCGCAATAACAGGCAGTGCAGGTGGACTGCGTTGCCGACGTGCAGGTTGCAGCTCGATGCGAGTCATTGACCCGACGATTATAAGAGCCGCAGGCCCAATGACCAGCTTTGCTACAATCGCGCGATAAATTGACCTGCCGAGGTACACATGAGCGAGCCGATTCGTCTGACCCAGTACAGCCACGGTGCCGGCTGTGGCTGCAAGATATCCCCCAAGGTGCTGGACGTCATCCTGGCCGAAAGCGGTGCCCAGGCCCTGGACCCGAAGCTCTGGGTCGGCAATGCGTCGCGCGACGATGCCGCCGTGTATGCCCTGGACGAGGAGCGCGGTGTGGTGTCGACCACCGACTTCTTCATGCCCATCGTCGATGACCCCTACGATTTCGGCCGCATCGCGGCAACCAACGCCATCAGCGATATCTACGCCATGGGCGGTGATCCCCTGATGGCCATCGCCATCCTGGGCTGGCCCGTCAACGTCCTGGCTCCAGAGGTTGCCCGTGAGGTGATTCGCGGTGGCCGGGCGGTATGCGCCGAAGCCGGCATCCCGCTTGCCGGTGGTCATTCCATCGATGCCCCCGAGCCGATTTTCGGCCTGGCGGTGACCGGCGTGGTCAGCAAGCGCCATCTCAAGCGCAACGACACCGCCACGGCGGGCTGCCGCCTGTATCTGACCAAGCCCCTGGGCATCGGCATCCTCACCACCGCCGAGAAGAAAGCCGTGCTGCGCGAGCAGGATCGAGGCGTGGCGCGCGATTGGATGTGTACCCTGAACACACCAGGCAGCCGCTTTGGCAAGCTCGACGGGGTCAAGGCCATGACGGACGTCACCGGGTTCGGCCTGCTCGGCCATCTGGTTGAGCTTGCAGAAGGCAGCGGCCTGACCGCACACCTGGATTACGCCAAGGTGCCCCGCCTGCCGAGTGTCGAGCACTACCTCGCCGCCGGCTGCATTCCAGGGGGAACGCTGCGCAACTTCGAGAGCTACGGGCACAAGCTAGGCGCGCTCAGTGACGATCAGAAGCACTTGCTGTGCGACCCGCAGACCAGCGGCGGGCTGCTGGTGGCCGTAACCCCGGAAGGTGAGGACGCATTTCTCGCGGCAGCCGCCGACCTGGGCTTGCAACTGTCGCCTATCGGCTACCTGGCGGAGCGACAGCGCCACGCAGTCGAGGTCGTCTGATGCGGCCCGACTGCACTGATTTCCGCCAGTTGTTCCTCGACGATGTGCCGATGATGGACATGCGTGCGCCCGTCGAGTTTGCCAAGGGCGCCTTTCCCGGCGTGGTCAACCTGCCCCTGATGAACGATGTGGAACGGCAGAAGGTTGGCACCTGTTACAAGCAGCAGGGGCAGGCTGCCGCCATCGCCCTGGGTCATCAACTGGTGGGCGGCGCCACCAAGCAGGCTCGTCTGGAGGCATGGGTGGCATTCACTCAGGCTCACCCGGAAGGCTATCTGTATTGCTTTCGTGGCGGCCTGCGCTCGCAGATCGTCCAAGGGTGGTTGCGCGATGAAGCCGGTATTCGCTACCCGCGTATCACCGGGGGCTACAAAGCGATGCGCAACTACCTGCTCGAGACCACGGAGCAGGCCGTAAGCGAGTGCGATTTCGTGTTGGTTGGCGGCTTGACCGGTACTGGCAAGACCGATGTGCTGCAACAGCTGGGCAACGTACTGGACCTTGAAGGCCATGCCAATCATCGCGGGTCGAGCTTTGGCAAACGCGCCACCGGGCAACCGGCTCAGATCGACTTCGAGAACCAGCTAGCCATCGATGTGCTGAAAAAGCGCGCGCAAGGCATTGGCCAGTTCGTGCTGGAGGATGAAGGCCGCATCGTTGGCAGTTGCACGGTGCCTTTGTCTTTGTATCAGGGCATGCAGCACTACCCGCTGGTGTGGCTGGAGGACAGTTTCGATAGCCGGGTCGAGCGCATCCTGCGCGATTATGTCATCGAGCTCAGTGCCGAGTTCATCGCCCTGCATGGCGAGCAAGCCGGGCAGCAATTGTTCGCGCAGCGCATGTTGCAGAGCATGGCCAACATCCGCAAGCGCCTGGGCGGTGAGCGCCATCAGCGGCTCACGGCGCTGCTTGAGCAGGCCCTGGGAGAGCAATTGCGTAGTGGCTGCGTGGACCTGCACCGAGGCTGGATCGAGGGGTTGCTCAACGAGTACTACGACCCGATGTATGCCTATCAGCGTGAGGCGAAGGCCGAGCGGATCGAGTTTGTTGGGGATGCTGTGCAGGTGCGGGAGTATCTGGAGCAACGCGCGCGGCGAGGGATAGGATTGAGTCAAGCAGCCCGATTAGGTTAGCAACTCTCAGCTATCGACCCTACTCATCTCTTGCTCTTGCTCTTGCTCTTGATCTTGATCTTGATCTTGATCTTCGCGACTTCAGGAGGCCGAACGCAGGTCTTGCGGAGGGAGGTGACAGGCATGGATGCCTGTCAAGCGCTGGGCCCCAGGATGGGGCCTACAGCGCGGTCCTCCCGGGAGCAAGACCGGAGTGAGGGAACCCCGGAGCGCAGCGTAGGGGCCGTATGAATGGAGCGCAGCGTTTTTT
>NZ_JBJJMO010000104.1:0-9432 GCF_046231935.1 Pseudomonas sp. KCJK9111
GCCATGTCGTGCGAGAATACGCGTTCTTTATTGTTTCCCTTCCGATGGTTAATCACGCGTCTATGACTGCACAACTAATCGATGGCAAGGCGATTGCCGCCAAGCTGCGCCAGCAAATCGCTCAACGTGTCGCGCAGCGGCGCCAGGAGGGCCTGCGCACGCCGGGCCTGGCAGTGATTCTGGTCGGCACCGACCCTGCCTCCCAGGTCTACGTCTCGCACAAGCGCAAGGATTGCGAAGAAGTAGGCTTCCTGTCGCAGGCCTTCGACCTGCCTAGCCACACCACGCAAGAAGCGCTTACTGAACTGATCGATCGCCTCAATGACGACCCGTCCATTGACGGCATCTTGCTCCAACTGCCGCTGCCCGCGCACCTCGACGCGTCGTTGCTGCTCGAGCGCATCCGCCCGGACAAGGATGTGGACGGCTTCCACCCCTATAACGTCGGTCGCCTCGCACAGCGTATCCCGCTGCTGCGCCCCTGCACACCCAAGGGCATCATGACCCTGCTCCAGAGCACCGGGCAGGACCTGTACGGCATGAATGCCGTGATCGTCGGGGCCTCGAACATCGTTGGACGGCCAATGGCGCTGGAGTTGTTGCTCAGCGGCTGTACGATCACCGTGTGCCATCGCTTCACCCAGGACCTGGCAGGGCATATCGGGCGCGCGGACCTGGTGGTCGTTGCCGCCGGCAAGCCTGGGTTGGTCAAGGGCGAATGGATCAAGGAAGGTGCCATCGTCATCGACGTCGGTATCAACCGTCAGGAGGATGGCAAGCTGGTGGGCGATGTCGTCTACGAAACCGCCCTTCCCCGTGCTGGCTGGATTACCCCGGTACCGGGCGGCGTGGGGCCGATGACCCGCGCCTGCCTGTTGGAAAACACCTTGTATGCGGCCGAAACGCTTCACGGCGATTGAGGCAAGCGAGCATGGCGGCCCTGCCGTCATTGCTTGAGCGACGGGCGGTTATCTACCGCCCCATCCTCATTCAGGCGAATTCGATTATTGGCCAGCCTGCCCGCCCTGCCGCTGCGTTTAGTCACCGCTAATCGCGCACCTCTGATATCGAACGCCCTCCTCTCAGCTCCTCCTGCCAGCGCGTGACAATTCGCATTGCATGGTTCAGCCAACAATCCATTGCCCCATTGGGTTTCCAATAAATACAGATGCGCTAAACCCGCGGGCCTGCGCAAGCCTCATCACATCCCCTTGAGGTCTGTATCCAAAACTCTTTCGCGTTGAATGCCGCCCTCCATGGCAAGCTTATTGCTGCCTGTAGCCTGTTGCCTGAGCGCTAGGCACTCTGATGGGTGAGCTGACACTTACCGCACTCCAACAGAGCATCGAGCGCTTACGTGCACCATGACTGGTCAGACCGGTAAGGCCAAAAAAGCTTGCACTGCGCCGAAAATAGGCGTTTTATGGCCAAGCGCTGAACAAACCGGTAAGACCACAATAATTAAGTCCTGCGCTCATTCGCCCCGTGCGGCCAACGAAGCAAGGACACCGACCTGAGATCACTCCCATGCTCAAATGGTGCTCGCGTTCGATCTTCCTTCAAGTCGTGCTGGGCTTGGCCCTTGGCGTTGCCTGCGGCCTGAGTTTCCCCGACCTTTCTTTGCAGCTCAAACCCCTCGGCGATGGCTTCATCAAGCTGATCAAAATGCTGATCGGCCTGATCGTCTTTTGCGTAGTGGTCAGCGGCATTTCCGGTGCCGGTGACCTGAAGAAGGTCGGTCGCATCGGCCTCAAATCGGTCATCTATTTCGAAGTGCTTACCACGCTGGCGCTGGTCATCGGCCTGGTGTTCGCGTTCACCAGTGGTATCGGTAGCGGCGCCAACATCCACCTCGACCAGTTGTCCGGCGCTGATGCCAACAGCCTGGCCGAGCGTGGTCAGCATATCCATGGCGCCACAGCGTTCTTTATGGACCTGATCCCCACCTCGGTGGTAGGTGCCTTTGCTGACAACAACATCCTGCAGGTACTGTTGTTCTCGGTACTGTTCGGCAGCGCGCTCAACCTGGTGGGCGATTCGGCTGCGGGCATTTCGCGGCTGATCAACGAGCTTAGCCATGTGATCTTCCGCATCATGGGCATGATCGTGCGTCTGGCGCCCATTGGCGTGTTCGGCGCCATCGCCTTCACGACCAGCAAGTACGGCCTGGAGTCGCTCCAGCATCTGGGCGGCCTGGTGGCGTTGTTCTACCTCACGTGCGCAGGGTTCGTGCTGATCGTGCTGGGTACCGTCATGCGTTTGTCGGGGCTGAAATTGCTGCCCCTGATCAAGTATTTGCGCGAAGAGCTCACCATCGTCCTGGGTACGGCTTCTTCCGATGCCGTGCTACCGCAGATCATGCGCAAGCTCGAACACCTGGGCATCGGCAGCTCAACGGTCGGGCTGGTGATTCCAACTGGCTATTCCTTTAACCTTGATGGTTTCTCCATCTACCTGACCTTGGCCATTGTCTTCATCGCCAATGCCACCGGTACGCCCCTGGCGATGACAGACCTGCTGACGATCTTGCTGGTTTCACTGGTAACGTCCAAGGGCGCGCATGGGATTCCAGGCTCGGCGCTGGTGATTCTTGCCGCGACACTGACGGCAGTCCCTGCGATCCCGGTGGTGGGCCTGGTACTGGTACTGGCTGTGGATTGGTTCATGGGCATCGGACGCGCGTTGACCAACCTGATCGGCAATTGCGTTGCCACCGTGGCCATCGCCCGCTGGGAAAAAGACATCGACCTGGAGCGCGCTCAGAACGTGCTCGACGGCAAGCCTGGCTTTGCGCACAACCCGCGTAAGCAGCCTGCAGCCCACCAACAGGAATTCTGAAAGAAAAGGGCCGGCTCGCATGCCGGCCCCTGAAGGAGCGAAACGTGATCAGCTCATCAACCGTCGTCAACGCTGTGGTGGAAAAGCTGCGTCAAGCCCTCGCCCGTGGCCAATGGCGCAGTGGCGACATGCTCCCTGGCCAGCGAGAATTGGCCGAACAACTGGGCATCAGCCGCCCGAGCCTGCGTGAGGCGGTCATCGTGCTCGAGACCCTTGGGCTGGTGCGCGCTTTGCCAGGCAAAGGTGTGCTGGTGCTGGATGCCGATACAGCTACCTCGGCTTCGGCGCCCACTGCCAGTGCACAGGCCAGCCTCGCCGATGTGCTTGAACTGCGCTATACCCTCGAACCCTTCATCGTCGGACTGGTGGCCCAGTCGGCCAACAGCCAGGACATCGGCCAGTTACGGTTGACCTTGATGGACATGCGTGAAGCCCTTGAGGCCGATGACAGCGAAGCAGGCATGAACGCTTACATTGCATTCCACCAGGCGCTGTTTGCCCTGACCACCAACCCCATTTTCCAGAGCGTCGTACAGCAAACGGGCATTGCCCTGAAGCAAAGCGCGGACATGCTGCGCAATTCACCCGAGCACCTGGCTGCCCGTCTCAAGGAAAACGAAGCCGTGGTGCGGGCGATTCGTGAGCGCAATAGCACCCAGGCCAGCACCCAGATGCGGCAACACATTCTCGCCGAAGGTTTGCGCATGGGCATTGCGCTCAATGTGCCGGACGAACATCGGCACCCATAATCCAGGAGAGCAATCATGAAGGGTGCACATCACCTGCCCGACCTGCTTGCAGCCGGTGAAACCCGGCTTTGCGCCGAACAGATCTACCCACGGTTGTTCGATGCCATTCTGGAGCAACGCCTGCCGCCTGGCACTTTGCTGCCAGAGCAAGCGCTGGGCCAGGCATTCGGCGTGAGCCGTACGGTCATCCGCCGAGTGCTAGGCCGCTTGAGCGACCAGCAGGTAGTGGTACAACGCCCAAGCCATACGGCTCATCTGGTTGCGCCCGATCCGAATCAGGCACGCCAGGTACTGAGCGCGCGCCGGCTTGCCGAAACCACGCTGATAACCCTGGCCGTCGAGCGCGCCCGTCCCGGGCAACTCAAGCAGCTGCGCCAATTGGTCGAGCGTGAACGCGTGCATCATGAAAAGGGCGAACGCTGCGCCGCTATACGTCTGGGTGGTGAGTTTCACCTGAAACTGGCCCAGGTGGCTGACAATGCTCCGTTGTCGCGCTTTCTCAATGGGTTGGTGCCCATGACGTCCCTTATCATTGCGCGCTACGAGTCACCGTGCTGTGACCATTGCGCCTGGCAAGAGCATGCAGCGCTGATCGAGGCGCTCGAGCGAGGCGATGCACAGTCCGCCCTCGCCCTCATGAACGAGCACCTTGACCGGCTTGAAGCCAAGCTTCAACTGGACTGAGCCAGGTGATTTCAGCGAACCTGCTGACAGCAGCGCCTCAAGTTGCTGCCATTGCCGAACTGGGCAGGCCGAACATTTTGTCGAAAGCCCAGTTGTAGGCAAAGGTATAGCAAGGCACCAGCACGATGAATGCCATGTCCACCAGCAGCGCATCGAGCAGGCTCATGTCCAACCACCATGCGATCAGCGGAATCAGGTAGATCACGAGGGTCAACTGAAACCCTACTGCGTGCACTACGCGCCGAGCCACGCTGCGCCCTCGTGTGGCTTGCCGGCTTTCCCAATATTCAAACAGCGTGTTGTAGACCAGGTTCCAGATCATGGCGACGGTGGTGATCATCACCGCGAGCGGCCCCGTGTGAGAAGCCTGGGTGTCGGACAGGTAGGCCAGACCCAAGGTTGACATGCACAGGCCGATCAACTCGTAAAACGTCACATAAACCAGTTTGCGCTTCAAACCCTGCACTGCATCGACCTCATCTAAATGGCTTGGGCCGGGTATAGTGCGTCATTGCATCTGACAGCAAAAGTCAGCAGATTTCAGCCTGACTGACAGGAGAAGCGTATGTCATTTACCAGTGAAACTATCCAGGTTTTTCTCACCGTGCTGGACAAAGGCTCATTCTCTGCCGCCGCGCGCAGCCTGCAGCGCGTGCCCTCGGCAGTCAGCATGGCAATCGGCAACCTGGAGGCCGAGCTGGGCTACAGCCTGTTCCAGCGCGGAGCTCGCGATGTTCGACCCACAGTCCAAGCCCTTGCGCTTGAGCCCCATGCGCGGCTGATTGCCGAGCAGTTGGGTTTGCTGCAAGTGCATGCCGTAGAGCTCTCCGAGGGCCTGGAAAGCAACCTGACCCTGGCGGTGGTGCCGGACGTCGATCAGCAACTGCTAATAGCGGCCATTGCCGAGCTAGGCAAACGTTATCCATTGCTTGAAGTCGCGATACTGAGTGCGCCGCAAGAACAAGCGCTGGATTTGCTGGACAGCGGTCGGGCCGACTTGTGCGTGGCATTTGCAGGTCTTCACGTCGACCCGCAGCGCGGGTTTCAGCTGATTGGCGTCGAGTCTCTGGTGGCGACCCTTGCTCCCCATCATCCGGCCGCACGGCCTGGTGTAATACAGAACCTCGAAGACCTTACAGGCGTGCGGCAGATCCTGGTACGCAGCCGCGACCTGCCGTTGACCGACCCGCGCATGGTCATTGGTGCCACGCATTGGACGACCGACAGCTTCGACCTCGCCTTGCAGATGGTCGAGGCAGGCCTGGGCTGGGGTGATCTGCCGCTGTCCCGGGTCGCGCCGCTGTTGGAGGCAGGCCGCCTGAAACGTTTGGCCTTCCAGAACACGCGCAACGAGCTGCAACTCCCGGTGCATGTGTTCTGGCGTAAGCAGCAACCGCTGCTCAAGGCTGCCAGGATGCTGGTCGAGCGGCTGGCCTTGAGGTGATC
This sequence comes from Pseudomonas sp. KCJK9111, assembly GCF_046231935.1. Lineage (NCBI taxonomy): Bacteria > Pseudomonadati > Pseudomonadota > Gammaproteobacteria > Pseudomonadales > Pseudomonadaceae > Pseudomonas > Pseudomonas sp. KCJK9111. The sequence goes on from NZ_JBJJMO010000104.1 coordinate 5,718, forward strand.
GCCGCTTGTCGAAAGCTGTGAGAAATTTCCGTAGGCGTATCAACCTTTTACCCGCCACGCCGATACCCCTTTCGACAGGGCTGACAGCGCACCACACCCGCGCTGTGCCCTCCCGTTAATGGCTCAAGGTCTCGAAACATGAACCTGAAATTTCGCCACAAGATTCTGCTCAGCGCCAGCGGCGTAGTGGTATTGGCATTCGCCTTGTTCACGCTGTACAACGATTACCTGCAACGCAATACAATCCGGCAGAACATCGAGGCATCGGTGGAACAATCCGGCGCATTGACCGCCAGCAGCGTGCAGAACTGGATGAGCGGGCGCATTCTGGTGCTGGAAAACCTGGCCCAAGATATTGCCCAGCTCGGAACGGGGGACACCCTCGCTGGCCTGGTGGATCAGCCTTCCTATACGCGCAACTTCCTCTTCACCTACATGGGCCAGGCCAACGGGGTATTCACGCAGCGCCCTGATGCGCAAATGCCTGCAGACTATGATCCACGCAAACGCCCTTGGTACAGCGCAGCTGCCAACGCCGGCCAGACCTTGCTGACGCCGCCCTATCAAGCGGCTGTGGGTGGCTTGGTGGTGACGGTAGCCATCCCGGTCAAAAGCCGGTCCAACGGCGAGCTGCTGGGTGTAGTGGGCGGCGACGTCAGCCTCGATACGCTGGTCGAAATCATCAACAGTGTCGACTTTGGCGGCATAGGCCACGCCTTCCTCGCCGACAGCGATGGCCAGGTGATCGTCAGTCCTGACAAAGACCAGGTCATGAAAAACCTCAAGGACATCTACCCTGGCACCAACCTGCGCGTTGCACCCGGTATGCAGGACGTCGTGCTCAATGGCCAGGAACGCTTGATCTCATTTGCGCCAGTGGCCGGCCTGCCCTCGGCCAAGTGGTACATCGGTCTTTCGATCGACAAGGACAAGGCTTATGCAGCCCTGAGCCAGTTCCGTACTTCGGCACTGATAGCCATGCTCATCGCGGTCGCTGTCATCGCAGGCCTGCTTGGCTTGCTGATTCCGGTGCTGATGCGCCCCTTGACCGCCATGGGACGCGCCATGCGTGACATCGCCGAAGGCGAAGGTGACCTGACCCGCCGCCTGGCGGTGCAGCATCAGGATGAGTTCGGCGAATTGGCTACGTCTTTCAACCGCTTCGTTGAACGTATCCATGCCTCCATCAGCGAGGTGTCCTCGGCCACACGGCTGGTCCACGACCTGTCTGAAAAAGTCGTCAGCGCTTCCAATGCCTCCATCAACGGTTCTGAAGAACAAAGCATGCGAACCAACAGCGTGGCGGCAGCGATCAATGAACTGGGTGCCGCGACCCAGGAAATCGCGCGTAACGCAGCCGATGCATCGCAGCATGCGAGCGGCGCCAGTGAGCAGGCCCACGATGGACGTGCCGTGGTGGAGGAAGCGATCAGCGCCATGACCTCGCTGTCGCAGCGCATCAGCGAATCGTGTGCACAAATCGAAACCCTGAACGCCAGCACCGACGAAATTGGCAAGATCCTGGATGTGATCAAGGGCATTTCTCAGCAAACCAACTTGTTGGCCTTGAACGCGGCCATCGAAGCCGCTCGCGCTGGCGAGGCCGGCCGTGGCTTTGCCGTTGTGGCTGATGAAGTGCGAAATCTTGCCCACCGTACGCAGGAGTCAGCCGAGGAAATCCATCGAATGATCACCGGCCTGCAGGTCGGCTCACGCGAGGCGGTGCATACGATGAACACCAGCCAGGTTTCCAGTGAGCAAACCGTCCAGGTAGCCAACCAGGCGGGTGAACGCCTTGCCAGCGTGACTCAGCGCATCGGCGAAATCGACGGCATGAATCAGTCGGTGGCCACCGCCACCGAAGAGCAGACTGCCGTGGTGGAAAGCCTCAACCTGGATATCACCCAGATCAATGCGTTGAACCAGCAGGGTGTGGAGAATCTCAACGAAACGCTGCGCCATTGCGATCAATTGGCCCAGCAAGCCGGCCGGTTGAAGCAGCTAGTGGGCAGTTTCCGGATCTGATTGTTTAGCGTCGTATGGGGGCAGCGCCATGATGCGGGCTGCCCCAGTTATAACCTAATAACGAACAAGTCTATTTGGCTATAAAAAAATCTATATGCTGGCTGCATCCGATAACGGGCAAAGCTGGGCAGTCGAGTAGCGTATGGATGTAGGTTCTTTCGGTTTTACCATTGCAGGATTGGTCGTAGGGTTCATCGTTGGCATGACGGGTGTAGGCGGTGGCTCGCTGATGACGCCAATCCTGCTGTGGTTCGGGATCAACCCAGCAACGGCAGTGGGTACCGACCTGCTCTATGCGGCGATCACCAAGGCCAGCGGCGTATGGGTACATGCGCGTAACAAGAACATCGATTGGAAGATCACGGGGCTACTCAGCCTGGGCAGCGTTCCCGCGGCTGCACTGACGCTGTGGTTCCTCAGTACGCTGCACACCGACACCACGGCCGTGAACGCGATCATCAAGCAGGGCTTGGCCGTTGTATTGATCCTCACAGCCTTGGCTATCTTGTTCAAATCGCGTTTGCAGGCATTCGCTAGCCGCCACGCCGGTGACCATTACCATCTGAGCGATCGTAGCCTCAATACCCTGACTGTCCTGACCGGCGTCATATTGGGTGTCATGGTAACGCTCACCTCCATCGGCGCTGGCGCACTGGGCACCGTCGCCCTCTTCCTGCTCTACCCCTCCCTGATTACACGTCGCCTGGTTGGCACCGAGATAGCCCACGCCGTCCCGCTCACATTGGTGGCTGGGCTGGGTCATGCGGGCATGGGTAACATGGACTGGTCATTGCTCGGCTACCTGCTGCTGGGCTCATTGCCGGGTATCTACCTGGGTAGCCACCTGACCGGGCGCATATCGGACCGGGTGCTGCGCCCGTGCTTGGCCACGATGCTGCTATTGATTGGCTATAAGCTGGCGTTCTGAGGGCAGTTGATCCTCAACCGCCACTGTCCGCTGAAGCTCAATTCGATGCGGGACAATGGCAGGACATCGATACGTTGGGCTGCCACCATTGGGCAGCCCAGCACCTGTACCAATACTGCACGCATGACCATTGGGTGAGTGACAGCGAACCATTCACCCGGCAGCTCAAAATCCTTCAGCCAGACGCTCATACGATGGCAAAGCGCTTGAAAAGACTCCCCTCCATGCACCTCGCTCGCGGGGTTCTCCAGCCAGTCGGCCAAGGCTGACGGCTGCTCGGCTTGTACGCGCTTTAACGCCAGCCCTTGCCATCGCCCCATGTTGCAATCCGCCAATCCTGACGCAATCGTTGCATCGCCCAAGGCCAGGGCGGTTTGCTGAGCGCGCTGTTCCGGCGCTGTCAGGATCTGAAATGTACCGTGCGGTACGCAGCGGTGGGGTACGGACACCAGTGGCTCTTCCGGCTCAGGGAAATACCCACGCTTTTGAGCCAGCGTTAGTCCATGGCAGATCATCGTCAGGCGAGTGGCTTTCACCTTTAGGGCCTCGAGGGTAGGAATGAATTCAGTTAGCCCCGAAGGTGATCATCCTGGTGACCTCGTCCGGAGCGGCCTAGCCTATGCAGGATGATTCATTAATCACGCGCAGTTGTTGTTTTTCAACGCCCTGCTCACGGGCAGATGGAGAAGCAACGTTGAGACTTTTTGCAGCCCAAAGACAAAACCCCTACCTGCGTGCGCAGATAGGGGTTTTGCGAAATGG
>NZ_JBJJMO010000105.1:0-9321 GCF_046231935.1 Pseudomonas sp. KCJK9111
CCCTGGCGTTTGCTGGCGCCAGCTGGATAGCCCAGGCGTCAGACTTGACGGTGGCCTATCAAACAACGGTCGACCCTGCCAAGGTGGCGCAAGTCGATGGCGACTATGAGACGGCGACCAAAGCCAGCATCGACTGGCGCAAGTTCGACAACGGTGCCGATGTAATCACCGCCGTTGCCAGTGGGGATGTGCAGATCGGCTACCTGGGCTCCAGCCCATTGGCAGCCGCCGCAACCCGCAAGCTGCCGATCGAGACGTTTCTGATCGCCACGCAGATCGGGGCTGGCGAAGCCCTGGTGGTGCGCGACGCGATCAAGACCCCTCAGGATCTGGTGGGCAAGAAAGTCGCCGTACCCTTCGTGTCGACCGGGCACTACAGCCTGCTGGCAGCGCTCAAGCACTGGAACATCGATCCTGCCAAGGTGCAGATCCTGAACCTGGCACCGCCAGCGATCATTGCGGCATGGAAACGTGGCGACATCGACGCGACCTACGTGTGGGACCCTGCGCTGGGCGTGGCGAAGGAAAGTGGCAAGGTGCTGATCACCTCGGGCGAGTTGGCCAAGGTAGGGGCCCCCACCTTCGACGCCTGGATCGTGCGCAAAGACTTCGCCTCCAAGCACCCCAACGTGGTCAGGGCATTCGCGCAGGTCACCCTAGAGGCGTATGCAGACTACCGAAAGGATCCGCAAGCCTGGCTGGCGAACCAGGACAACGTCGCCAAGTTGGCCAAGCTGTCCGGCGCCAAGCCTTCGGACATCCCGGTGTTGCTGCAAGGCAACGTCTACCCGCTGGCCGCAGACCAGGCCAGCGCCCTGGGCACGCCTACTACCCAGGCCCTGACCGACACGGCCACGTTCCTCAAGCAACAAGGCAAGGTCGAGGCCGTACTGCCGGACTACAGCCCTTACGTCAGTGCCCAGTACCTCCCCCACTGAATTTGCAGACAACCACAGGAGCCTGACATGGCCTTGCTCGAACTGGAGCGCATCAGCGCACAGTACCCGGGTGCCGCGAGCCCGGTGCTGGCCAACATCACCCTGAGCCTAGGGCCGCGGCAATTGCTGGTGGCGCTCGGGCCCTCAGGCAGTGGCAAGACCTCGCTGCTGAACCTGGTCGCAGGATTCGTCAGCCCCAGCGCGGGACGCATCACGCTCGACGGCGTTCCTGTGCAGGGGCCAGGTGCCGAGCGTGGCGTGGTTTTTCAGGACGATGCCCTGCTGCCCTGGCAGAACGTGCTGGGCAATGTCGCCTTCGGCCTGGAACTAGCCGGTGTGCCACGCGCGGCACGTGAAGCCAAGGCACGCGAGATGCTTGCCCTGGTCGACCTTGCGGATTTCGCCGAGCGGCGCATATGGCAGCTTTCAGGCGGCCAGAAGCAGCGCGTGGGCCTGGCCCGTGCATTGGCAGCCGACCCTGGCGTACTGCTGATGGACGAACCGTTCGGTGCCCTGGATGCGTTCACCCGCGAGCACATGCAGACGCTGCTGCTGGATATCTGGCAGCGCACTGACAAACCCGTATTGCTGATCACTCATGACATTGAGGAGGCCGTGTTTCTCGCCACTGAACTGGTGTTGCTCGCACCCAACCCAGGGCGCATCGTCGAGCGGCTTGAGTTGGACTTCGGCCAGCGTTACGCCAACGGCGAGTCGGCGCGGGCGATCAAGTCCGACCCGCGCTTCATCGAGGCTCGCGAGCATGTGCTGGCCCGGGTCTTTTCCCACCGTCAATCCCAGGAGCGCGCATGAGCAGCCTTGATATGCCAGCGGCCAGTGAGCCCACTGTTCAATCAGCACCTGCCGCCCGCGGGGCTCGTCTGCTGCCCACCCGCTGGATCAGCGCATTGACCCTGGCCAGCCTGGTGTTGACCTGGTGGCTGGTCACGGCCGCCGGGTGGGTCGAGCCCCTGTTTCTGCCCTCACCTGCTGACATCATGGCCAAAGCCTGGGTCTTGCTTACCCAGGGCTACATGGACGCCAGCCTGTGGCAGCACCTTGGCGCCAGCCTCGGGCGTATCGGCACGGCATTGCTGGCTGCGGTGTTCACGGCCATTCCGGTGGGGATCGCGATTGGGTATAGCCGGGTGGCACGGGGCATTTTCGACCCGTTGATCGAGTTCTACCGGCCCATCCCCCCGCTCGCCTACTTGCCGCTGATCGTCATCTGGTGCGGGATCGGCGAGTTGTCGAAGGTGCTGCTGATCTACCTGGCGATCTTCGCGCCCATCGCCATCGCCACTGCCACGGGTGTGCGCACCACCGACCCTGCCAAGCTGCGCGCCGCGCAATCGCTGGGCGCGACCAGGGCCCAGCTGATTCGCCACGTGATTTTGCCCAGCGCGCTGCCCGACATTCTGACGGGCATTCGGATTGGCCTGGGCGTCGGTTGGTCGACGCTGGTGGCGGCCGAACTGATCGCCGCCACCAGCGGCCTTGGCTTCATGGTGCAGTCGGCCGCGCAGTTTCTGGTCACCGATGTGGTGGTGCTGGGCATCCTGCTGATCGCGCTGATCGCTTTCGCGCTGGAGATGAGCCTGCGCGCGCTGCAACGCCGCCTGGTGCCCTGGCACGGGCAAAGCCACTGACCCCTACCGCTCGTGCGCCCGCCAGGGCGCCTGCCTGAAGAGACCGACATGAGCCTGACCATCACCCCACTCAGCCCGGCGCTGGGCGCACAGATCAGCGGCGTGGACCTTGCCCGCGACATCAGCGACGAGGTGCGCGATGCCATCGAGCACGCGTTGCTTCGCCACCAGGTGCTGTTCTTCCGCGACCAGCCCATCGCCCCCGTCCAGCAGGCGCGTTTTGCCGCCCGCTTTGGCGACCTGCATATCCACCCCATCTACCCCAACGTACCCGGCACGCCCCAGGTGCTGGTGCTCGATACTGCGGTCACCGACGTCCGTGACAACGCCGTCTGGCACACCGACGTGACCTTCCTACCGACACCGGCCCTGGGCGCAGTGCTCAGTGCCAAGCAGTTGCCGGCCTATGGCGGCGATACCCTGTGGGCCAGTGGCATTGCAGCCTTCGAGGGATTGTCAGCGCCACTGCAGGCGATGCTGGTCGGGCTGACGGCGACCCACGACTTCACCAAGTCATTCCCGCTGGAGCGCTTTGGCACCACGCCACAGGAGCTGACGCGCTGGGAGCAGACCCGGCGCGAGAACCCGCCGCTGTCGCATCCGGTGGTGCGCACGCACCCGGTGAGTGGGCGCAAGGCACTGTTCGTCAACGAGGGGTTCACCACACGCATCAATGAGCTGAGCGAGCTGGAAAGCGAAGCGCTGCTCAAGCTGCTCTTCGCCCATGCCACCCGGCCGGAGTTCACGATCCGCTGGCGCTGGCAGGAAAACGACGTGGCGTTCTGGGACAACCGCGTCACCCAGCACTACGCGGTGGATGACTACCGGCCAAGCCGGCGGGTGATGCACAGGGCAACGATCCTGGGCGATGCGCCCTATTAACGAGAGGGATGGCCGATGCCCCAGCCCTGAAAGGTCGAACCTGGCGGTTCGCCTTTTCAGGGCTGGTCTGGCGCGGAGGGTCAGCGCACCAGGTGCAGGAACTGCATGTGCCGTTCGTACTGGTCGAGGATGTCGTTGATGATCTGCTCCTTGCTGTAGCCCACCAGGTCGTAATTCTGGCTGCCTTCGCTGAGGTAGACCTCCGCCCGGTAATAGCGGCGGTTCTTCAACTCATGGGCACCCAGGCCACCACGGGCGAACGAGGGCGTGAAGTAACCGCGCATCTGCACCTGGTAGATGAACGGCTGCTCATCGCCATGGCCGACTTTCAAGCTGACGTTGTCATGGCTCGGGTCGTCCTGGGTGATCAGCACCAGCCCTTTCTGCTCGAACACCTCACGCACATCGGCGATGGCCGGGCGCACCACATCGTCCATGAACCGGTACACCTCGTCCCGCGAAGGGAAATGCACGGCCTGGCTCAGGCGCTGGCGCCACCCCCCACGGCCTCGGCGCGACTGGGCGAAGGGAGCCAGCGAGTGCATCTGCGCGATCTGGCGCTGCGACTCCAGGTAGAAGGCCTTGTGCAGCCCCCACATCATGCACAACAGGATCAGCGAGAAGGGCAACGAGGTGAGCACCACCGCCGACTTCAGCGAATCGATGCTGCCGGCGAACAGCAAGGCACTGGTCACCAGCGCCGTCATGGCACCCCAGAAGATGCGCAGCCAGTTCGGGCCGTCCTCGTCGGCATCGCCGCCGGTGGCCGACAGCGTGGACAGCACCACGGTACCGGAGTCTGCCGACGTCACGAAGAACACGAAGCTGACGAACACCGTCATGGCGATCACCGCCTTGCTCCACGGGTAGGTCTCCAGCAGCAGGTACAGGCTCATCGACGGGTTGTCCAACGCGGCCTGGCCCAACGCGGTCATGCCGTGATTGATGACCTGGTCCAGTGCGCTGTTGCCGAAGATCGACATCCACGCCAGGGTGAAGCCAAGCGGAATCAGCAGCACACCGAAGACGAACTCGCGAATGGTCCGCCCACGGGAGATGCGCGCGATGAACAAGCCCACGAATGGCGCCCACGCGATCCACCAGGCCCAGTAGAACACCGTCCAGCCGCCCAGCCACTCACGGTTATCGCCATAGGCATAGACATCGAAGCTCTTGCGCGGCAAGGCGCCCAAATAGTCGCCCAGGTTCTGGATAAGGGTGTTGAACAGGTGCTGGGTGGGGCCTGCGAACAGCACGAAGAGCAAAAGCGCACAGGCCAGAAACAGGTTGATGTCGCTCATCACCCGTACGCCTTTTTCCACACCGGCTACTGCCACGGCCACCGCCGCGCCCATCATCAGCGTGATCAGCACCACCTGCACCCACTGGCTGTGGCTGATGCCGAACAGGTAATCCAGGCCGGCATTGAGGTGCAGCACACCAAAGCCCATGTCGGCCCCCAGGCCGAACACCGTGGCGATGATGCCGAAGCCGTCGACCGCATAGCCGATAGGCCCGTTGATGCGCTTGCCGATTAGCGGATAGAGCGCAGAGCGCAAGGCCAGGGGCAGATTGTGCCGGTAGGCGAAATAGGCCAGCGCCATGCCGACGAAGGCAAAGACGCCCCAACCATGCAGGCCCCAATGCAGGAACAGGATCTGCATTGCCTGCCGGCCCGCCTCAGCCGTGCCCCCTTCACCCTGGGGTGGTTGCAACATGTGGGTAAGCGGTTCGGATACGCAGAAGAAGAACAGCGTGATGCTGATCCCCGCAGCGAACAGCATGCCCGCCCACGACAGGTAGCTGAATTCGGGTTCGTCGTGGTCGGCACCGAGCTTGATCTTGCCGTAGCCCGATACGGCGGTGACCACCACGAAGACCAGGTACAGCGTCATTGCCAGCATGTAGTACCAGCCTACCGTGTTGGCAGCCCAGTTCTGCGCCGCCAGCAACCACTGGCCCGCACTTTGCGGATTGGTAATGACCACAAGGCCGAAGATAAGGATGAAACTTGCCGCGAAATAGAACACCGGGGGGTTCATGCGGATCTTGCCAGGGGCAAGCGAAGGGGTCGGTGCACTCATCGCGTGTGCACCTCGTCAAAGGACGTAAGACGCATAATTAACGGGTTCAGCAAAGGAATCCTCCTGATGAACACCGGCAGCGGACCAGCGTTTTTTTAATTGAACAAGCGTTCAAGTTAAACATGGTTTGAGCCTCATTGCGAATTGAAGCGCCGATTGGTAATGCCCTGGAAGCACCCTTTGGCCAGCCTGACTTGCCCTGGCGCTCCCCCGGCTGAAGGTGCATGTAACGGTCTGGTGCCTGCCCAAGGCACCGCCTAGGATCACTGTTTGTCCTGGCAATCGAGCTGCAGGTTGGCCTGGGTGATGTTGCTGTGCGGCGGTACGCTACGCGTCAACCACACGTTGCCACCGATGGTGGAACCCTGCCCGATGGTGATACGCCCCAACACGGTGGCGCCGGCATAGATCACCACGTCGTCCTCGACGATCGGGTGACGGGCCAGGCCCTTGTGCAACGTGCCGGACTCATCGCTCGGGAAGCGCTTGGCGCCAAGGGTCACCGCCTGATAAATCCGCACGCGCTCGCCGATGATCGCAGTTTCGCCGATGACCACGCCGGTACCGTGGTCGATGAAGAAGCTTGGGCCGATCTGAGCCCCGGGATGAATATCGATACCCGTCGCCGAATGCGCCAGCTCCGAGCTGATCCGTGCGAGCAGTGGCAGCCCGGCCGTATACAGGTGATGGGCCAGACGGTGGTGGATGATCGCCAGGATGCCGGGATAGCACAGCAACACCTCATCGACACTGCGTGCCGCCGGATCGCCGTGATAGGCCGCCAGCACGTCGGTATCGAGCAGCACACGCATGCCTGGCAGCGCCGCGGCAAAGCCCTGGATCAGCTTCAGGGCATGGGCATCGACACCCGCCAGGTCCTCCTTGCCTTGCCGGGCGGCGTAGCGCAGTTCCAGGCGTGCCTGCACCAACAACGCATTGAGCGCGGCGTCCAGGGTATGGCCGACATAAAAATCCTCGCTCTCTTCGCGCAGGTCCACCGGGCCGAGACGCATGGGGAACAACGCGCCGCAGAGCTGTTCGAGGATCTGTCGTACCGCTTCGCGCGAGGGCAGTTCCCGGCCACCTTGCTCGCCGCTGCTGCGGCCATTGCGGGTGCGCCATTGCTCACGGGCACCGCGCAAGCCGGCCACGATCCCCTGCAGTTGCCAGTGCCCGGAGGCGGGTTGTTCGCTCACGGTGTGTTCTCCTGCCTTTTAGGCTATCTGTTCTATTGTCGATGCCGTCATTCTACGGGCAAGCCCGTGGACCAGGCCCTCATCTCTACCTCTTTACACTGCATCGCAAGGCAAGGGCGATGACAGCCATGCCGGCCTCGCCTACCCTCAAGATCAATGGACAATTTCCAAACGCATAAATAGGCAAGGTGCGATAATTTTTGACTATTTCCTGCGTTGCGCATCCAACCCTATAGTCGCCATCATTTCATTCACAACACGCTCGGGGCTCAGACATGTCGAAGTTCGCCAAACCGCTACTCAATGCCAGCCTGGCCCTGTTGCTGGGCACGGGCCTGCTTGGCCAGGCCTTTGCCGGGGAAGAGTTAAAGACCATCCAGGAAAAAGGCGTGATCAGCGTCGGCCTAGAAGGCACCTACCCGCCGTTCAGCTTCCAGGATGAAAACGGCAAGCTGACCGGTTTCGAAGTCGAGCTGTCCGAATTGCTGGCCAAGGAACTGGGCGTGAAGGCCAAGATCCAGCCGACCAAATGGGACGGCATCCTGGCTGCGCTGGAATCCAAGCGGCTGGACATCGTCGTCAACCAGGTCACCATCTCCGAAGAGCGCAAGAAGAAATACGATTTCTCCGAACCCTACACCGTCTCGGGTATCCAGGCGCTGGTGCTGAAGAAGAAGGCTGACCAGCTCGGCATCAAGGGCGCTCAGGACCTGGCAGGCAAGAAAGTCGGTGTAGGCCTGGGTACCAACTACGAGCAATGGGTCAAGCAGGATGTGCCCAAGGCCGAAGTGCGGACCTATGAGGACGATCCCAGCAAGTTCGCAGACCTGCGCAACGGCCGCATCGATGCCATCCTGATCGACCGCCTGGCTGCGCTTGAATATGCGCAGAAAGCCAAGGACACACAATTGGCGGGCGATGCCTTCTCGCGACTGGAGAGCGGGGTTGCCATGCGCAAGGGCGAACCTGAACTGCTGGCCGCCATCAACACGGCCATCGACAAGCTCAAGGCGGACGGGACGCTGGCCAAGCTGTCCGAAAAGTACTTCGGTGCTGACGTCACCCGATGATCGCTGAAAGCCTGCAACTGGTCGCCGACTCCGCACCCTTCCTGCTCAAGGGTGCGGGTTACACCGTGCTGCTCAGCGTAGGGGGCATGTTTTTCGGATTGGTACTGGGCTTTGCCCTGGCGTTGATGCGTTTGTCCAAAGTGCTGCCGCTCAACTGGCTGGCACGGATATACGTATCGTTCTTCCGAGGCACGCCCCTGCTGGTGCAGCTGTTCGTCATCTACTTCGGCATGCCCCAGATCGGCATCGAGCTCGACCCGATCCCCGCCTCGCTGATCGGGCTGTCATTGAACATGGCCGCCTACATCTGCGAGATCCTGCGCGCCGCGATCTCTTCGATCGACCGTGGGCAGTGGGAAGCAGCGGCCAGCATCGGCATGACCCGCGTACAAGCCATGCGCCGGGCGATACTGCCCCAGGCGCTGCGCACCGCGTTGCCGCCGTTGGGCAACAGCTTCATCTCGCTGGTCAAGGACACCGCACTGGCCGCCACCATTCAGGTGCCGGAGCTGTTCCGTCAGGCCCAGCTGATCACAGCACGTACGTTCGAGGTGTTCACCATGTACGTGGCAGTGGCCGTGGTCTACTGGGTGCTGTGCAGCATACTGGCCTACTTCCAGAACCGCATGGAAGCGCGGGTCAACCAACATGACCAGGAGCACTGAGCATGATCGTAGTCAAAGGCCTGACCAAACGCTTCAAGGGCCAGACCGTGCTCGATGGCATTGATGTGACGGTGCAGCCGGGTGAAGTGGTAGCGATAATCGGCCCCAGCGGGTCGGGCAAGACCACCTTCCTGCGGTGCTTGAACCTGCTGGAAACGCCCGATGCCGGGCAAATCAAGATCGGCGCCATCAGCATCGACGCCAACCGCCCCCTCGGCCCGCAACACAGCGCCATACGTCGCCTGCGCCAACAGGCAGGCTTCGTGTTCCAGAACTTCAACCTGTTCCCCCACCGCACGGCCTTGGAGAACGTCATCGAAGGGCCGGTGATCGTCAAGAAAACACCGCACGACCAAGCGGTGGACCTTGGCCGGCGCCTATTGGCCAAGGTGGGCCTGGCAGGCAAGGAAGACGCCTACCCGCGTCGCCTGTCCGGGGGCCAGCAGCAACGGGTGGCCATTGCCCGTGCCCTGGCCATGGAACCGGAGGTGATTCTGTTCGATGAGCCCACCTCGGCCCTGGACCCGGAACTGGTAGGCGAGGTGCTGGCGACCATTCGCAGTCTGGCGGAAGAAAAACGCACCATGATCATCGTCACTCATGAAATGAGCTTCGCTCGCGACGTGGCCAACCGGGTCATCTTCTTCGACAAGGGTGTGATTGTGGAGCAAGGTGAGGCCAAGGCGTTGTTTGCGGCCCCGCAACAGGAGCGCACGCGGCAGTTTCTGCGCAAGTTTCTGGGCACGGCTGCTTCTGAGTAAGCCTGCAAAGGCAGCCCGTCCCGTAATAGCCCGAATGTCATGCCTTTCTCTTATACACATCCGACGCTGCCGACGA
>NZ_JBJJMO010000106.1:0-8345 GCF_046231935.1 Pseudomonas sp. KCJK9111
CGGGGCCCTGTTGATAGCCGCACCGGCCCAGGCGCAAGAAAACAGCACCCTGCGCATCGGATACCAGAAATTCAACAGCCTCAACATCCTCAAAGGCAGCGGCGCACTGGAAAAAGCCCTTGCCCCGCAAGGGGTGAGCGTCAGCTGGCATGAGTTTGCCGCCGGTCCACAGTTGCTCGAGGCGCTGAGTACCGGTGCAATCGACGTGGGACACGCGGCCGATGCGCCTTCGGTGTTCGCCCAGGCGGCTGGCAAACCCGTGGTCTACCTGGCCGCTGAACAGCCTTATCCGCGAGGGATCGGCCTGGTGGTGCGCCAGCAGGACCCTCTGAACGATGTGCAGGATCTGAAGGGCAAGCGCGTGGCCACTGGCCGGGGATGGAATGCGCAATACTTGCTGGCCGTCGCCTTGCAACAGGCAGGCCTGAGTTACCAGGACATCACCCCGGCCTATGTCAATAACGCAGCCGACGCGATAGCCGCGCTGCAGTCAGGCAGCGTTCAGGCCGCCACACTGTGGGACCCATTCCTGGCTGCAGCCGAGCGGCAGCCAGGGCTGAAAAACCTGCGTGACGGAACCGGCTTGACCAACAACCGCACCTTCTACCTGTCCACCGCCCGCTTCGCGGACAGCCACAAGGCGTTGCTCAGAATATTCTTCAGCGAACTGGCCAAAGCCAGCCAGTGGGCCAATGACAAACCCGGCGACGTCGCCGCCTTGCTGGCGCCGCAGCTTGGCATCAACGCCGATGTCCTGGAAGTCGCAAGTCAACGACGCAACTACAACGCTGTGCCAGTGACCCCAGAGATCGTTGCCGAACAACAGAAGCTGGCCGACACCTTCCAAGGGCTTGGCCTGATCCCCCGCAAACTGAACGTAGCCGAAGCGGTTTACCCTGCTTCCGTGCTGCCTTGAGGCCAGCCCAACATGCCCCGCCCTATACGCTTCAACGCCTTCAGCATGAACGCTGCCAGCCACCAATCGCCTGGCTTGTGGCGCCACCCGCGCAACACCAGCACCGATTTCAACCGCCTGGCCTACTGGACCGACCTGGCCAGGCTACTCGAACGCGGTCTGTTCGACGCACTGTTCATTGCCGATGTCATGGGCATCTATGACGTCTATAAAGGCAGCCCGCACCCGGCCTTGCGCGGCGGCGTCCAGGTGCCGGTGAACGATCCGATGCTGTTGGTCCCGGCCATGGCCGCTGTGACCGAGCACCTGGGCTTCGGGGTCACCTTCTCGCTGACGTACGAGCACCCCTATCCCTTTGCACGGCGCATGTCCACACTCGACCACCTCAGTGAGGGGCGCGTGGGCTGGAATATCGTCACCGGCTACCTGGACAGTGCCGCGCGTAACCTTGGGCTTGACCGACAACTGGGGCATGACCTGCGCTATGACTTGGCCGAGGAGTATCTGCAGGTGCTCTACAAGCTCTGGGAAAAGAGCTGGGACGACGATGCCCTGGTGCTGGACCGTGAAACGGGCCGCTACGTCGAGCCAACCGGTGTGCACCCCATCGGTCACGCCGGCGCGCATTTCCAGGTACCCGGCATGCACCTCTGCCAGCCATCGCCGCAACGCACCCCCGTGCTGTTTCAGGCAGGCGCATCGGCGCGCGGTCAGCAGTTCGCCGCCAAGCATGCCGAATGCGTGTTCATCAGCGGGCCGACACCCACGGTTCTGCGGCGCTACGCCGATGGCGTGCGTCAGGCCAGCGAAGCGGCGGGACGCGCACGTGACGAGGTGCTGATCTATGCCCAGGCGTTGCTGATCGTCGCGCCCACTCACGAGCAGGCTCAGGCACGCTTTGACCAATACCGCAGTTTCGTCGACATCGAAGCAGCCCTGACACTGCTGTCAGGTTGGACCGGGATCGACCTGGATGGCCTGGACCCTGACGCGCCAATCCAGTACGTGGAAAACGATGCGGGCCGTGCAGCCTTGGCAGCCTTCACGGCGGCGGACCCAAGCCGCCAATGGACGGTGCGCGAGGCGGCGCAATTCATCGGGCTAGGAGGACGCGGCCCCGTCCTAATCGGTACGCCAAGTGAAGTCGCCGACCAGTTGGAGGCGTGGGTCGATCAAACCGGTATCGATGGGTTCAACCTCACGTATGCCGTCCAACCTGACGACCTGACCCATGTCGTGGAGTTGCTGGTTCCTGAACTGCAGCGCCGTGGCCGCTATCCCCACGGGTACGTCGATGGCACCTTGCGCCATAAGTTGTTCGGCAAAGGAAACCGGCTAACGGCGCACCATGTCGGCAGCCGCGTGTGCATTCAGCAACCAAATACCGGGTATTCCAACATTTAATTTGTAGATGCTCGGCGCACCACCCTATCCTGTGCCCACGTCCCCTGCACCGCACCGGCCGGTGCGGTCCACGGCATGGGGATAGAACAACAAGTCGAGAGCATTCATGTCGAACCACGCCTATTTCGCGCCCCACGGCGGCCACCCGGCTCAAACCGAGCTGCTGACCGACCGTGCCATGTTCACCGAAGCCTACGCGGTCATTCCCAAGGGCGTGATGCGTGACATCGTCACCAGTCACTTGCCCTTCTGGGACAAGATGCGCATGTGGGTCATCGCCCGGCCGCTGACAGGGTTCGCCGAAACGTTCTCCCAGTACATCGTCGAGGTGGCGCCCGAAGGCGGGAGCGAACGGCCTGAACTGGACCCCAACGCCGAAGCCGTGCTGTTTATCGTCGAAGGCGAGCTGGACATTACCGTCGAGGGCCAGCACCACACACTGGTGCCAGGGGGTTATGCGTTTCTGGCGCCTGGCGCCGAATGGAGCCTGCGCAACAACAGCCAGGCCAATGTCACCTTCCACTGGCTGCGCAAGCACTACCAGAAGGTCGAAGGGCTGGACGTACCGTCTTCGTTCGTGACCCACCGCGACAACGCTACCGTGATCGAAATGCCAGGCACCGAAGGCCGCTGGAAAACCACCCGCTTCGTCGACATGGCTGACATGCGCCATGACATGCACGTCAATATCGTCACGTTCCAGCCAGGTGGGGTCATACCGTTTGCTGAAACCCATGTCATGGAGCACGGGCTCTACGTGCTGGAAGGCAAGGCGGTCTACCGCCTGAATCAGGACTGGGTCGAGGTCGAGGCCGGTGATTTCATGTGGCTGCGGGCCTTCTGCCCACAGGCCTGCTATGCCGGCGGCCCTGGCAACTTCAGTTACCTGCTGTACAAGGACGTGAACCGTCACGTGCACTTGACGCTCAACCCCAAGCGCTGAGCCCAGAAGACTGCTTGCCGGTCTCCAAGGCGCACCCGCCAGGGTGCGCCAAATCGCTGTTACTCAACCACCCCACACGCCATGCGCGCGCCACCGCCACCCAACTTCTCGGGGTGATCGCTGTGGTTATCGCCGCCTGCGTGCACCATCAGTGCGTGGCCTTTGAAGTCTTCAGCCTTCAGGCGCGGTGCCAGTACCGGATACGTCGCCTTGCCATCGGCACCTACATACAGCGCCGGCAGGTCGCCGCGGTGGCCGCTGTCATCGTAAGGGCCTTTATGCGCGTTGGTTGATTGCGGGTCCCAGTGCCCCCCCGCCCCGCCTGCTGGCACGGTTTTGCCCGCATCCTGCGCAGGCGCGCAGGACGGGTTCTGGTGCAGGTGGAAGCCGTGCACACCGGGCGGCAGGTCCTTGAGGTCCGGGGTAAGCAGCGTTCCGTACTTGTTCTGCTCGATGCTGATGGTGCCGATCGACTTGCCTGGGCCATCGGGGCCTGCCAGCTTGAGCTCGACGGTCTGGGCGGCTTGGGCCAGGCCGGTAGTGGCCAGCAGCGCAGCGATTACAACTGCTTTCATAAGGTTCTCCATGGCGTGGTGAAGGCGGACGTCATACCCGCGTTGTGCATGGGACTGCATCATCGCGCAGTCATTCCCTTGTGCCACAGCCTGAAACACTTAAAGACTGCCACCGGCCAACAGTTGCTTGAGTACCTCTGCCAGGGCCTTGACCGTCGGATCGGCGGTTGGACGGTGCACGATGACGATCTCATAGCTGTCGACTTCGCCCAGCCCCTGCTCGGCGCCCAGTACGCGATGCTCTGCAGTGGCCGCGCGCGGCGGCAGCAGGCTGATGCCCATGCCATCGGCGACAGCGGCCTGGATGCCGCTCAAGCTCGAACTGGTGAAACTGATGCGCCAGCGCCTGCCACTGCGATCGATGGCAGTGATCATGTCCTCGCGGTACAAGCCCCGCGGCGGAAAGGTCACCAATGGCACCGGGTCCAGTTCAAAGGCAGGCAGGCGAGCGCTGTCGATCCATTGCAGCCGCTCGGGCCAACAGGCGACCCCTTCGCGGCTGTTGCGCCGTTGTTTGAGCAATACCAGGTCCAGCTCGCCATTGTCGTAGGCCTGGCTCAGGTCCCGGCACAGCCCGCTGGTGACCTCCAGCTTTACCTGCGGATTGAGCCGACTGAAGGCCGACAGGGCATGGGTGGTCGATCCACCCACAAAGTCCTCGGGTACACCCAGGCGCACCGTGAAGCCGACCATGGCACCGGCCAAGGCTTCGAGCATCTGGTCATTCAGGGCCAGCATATGCCGGGCGTACCCGAGCAGCGTCTGCCCGGCGTCGGTCGGGAGCACGTCGCGGTTGCCACGTACCAGTAGACGGTGCCCTACCATGTCTTCCAGGCGCCGGACTTTCTGGCTGATGGTGGACTGGGTCGAATGCAAGCGCGCGGCAGCCGTGGTGAAACTGCCGCAGTCGGCCACCACGACGATCGCACGCAGAAGGTCCAGGTCGAACAAGGCCCTATTCGATTTAACGTTATGAGACATGCAAGTATTCGACAAATGAATGGGAGAACCGTTTTCTAGCACGCACCTGGGCAGCTCGCAACGCTGGCTTCAATCTCCCAGTGCTACACCTTCACGGCGTGGGTCCGCGCCGCCCAACCAGCCTGTCCCGTCCCGCTGAATGACTTGCAGGCCGCTGGTCATATCCATCGGCGTCACGGTGTGGCCCCACGCCTGGAGTTTGCGAATCAGTGCAGCGCTGGTCAGCCCTGATTCCACCTCGGTTGCACCGTTGCGGCTGCCAAAATTGGGCAGCCCGGCGGCTTGCTGGGGGTCCAGCCGCCAGTCCAGCAACGCGATGAGCGCCTTGTTGACGTAACCGATGATCTGCGAGCCGCCGGGTGAGCCAAGGCTGGCTACCAATTCCCCATGGTCCCGGGAGAACACCAGCGTAGGCGCCATGGCTGACAGGGGCCGCTTGCCCGGTTGAACGCGATTGGCCACTGGCCTGCCCTGCTCCTGGGGCACGAACGAAAAATCGGTCAGCTGGTTATTGAGCAAGAACCCTTTGACCATCAGGTGCGAGCCGAATGCGCCCTCCACCGAGGTGGTCATGGCCACGGCATTGCCGCGATCATCAATGGCGCTTAGGTAGGAGGTGGCTATCCGCGGTGGCGATCGGTCAGGCGCAAGCGTCAACAGCGCACCGTTCGGATGGCCAGGGCTGGCCTTGTTCATGCTGCGCTCACCCACCTGACTGGCACGCTGTGCCAGGTAGCCCGGGTCAAGCAGGCCCTTGAGCGGAACGGGTACATAGTCACTGTCGGCCAGGTACTGGGCGCGATCGGCATAAGCCAGTCGCTCGGCCTCGGCGACCAGGTGCACGGCGCGTGCTGGCGCCTCCAGGGTGGCAGCAGTGGCCGAGGGGACGGGTGCCAGGTACGCCAGATCGTCCCTGGCCGACCTGCGTTGCAATGCCTCCAGTATTC
Organism: Pseudomonas sp. KCJK9111; assembly: GCF_046231935.1. Taxonomy (NCBI): domain Bacteria; kingdom Pseudomonadati; phylum Pseudomonadota; class Gammaproteobacteria; order Pseudomonadales; family Pseudomonadaceae; genus Pseudomonas; species Pseudomonas sp. KCJK9111. The sequence goes on from NZ_JBJJMO010000106.1 coordinate 5,767, forward strand.
CCAAGGTCTGCAGTACCGCCACGCCCCCGGATGAAGGGGGCGGCATGCCACAAACCTGCCAAGCTTTGTAGGGTCCGCAGACAGGTTCACGCTCGCGGGCCCGGTACTGCTTCAGGTCATCGGCGGACAGATAACCTGGGTTGGTGTGGTTTTGGACGGCTGCCACCATGGCCTGCGCAACCTCGCCGTTGTAAAACGCCTGCGCGCCGTGTTGCGCGATCTGCTCAAGCGTGTCGGCAAGTTCGGGATTACGCAGCCGTGTGCCTACTGCAAGCGGGCGCCCCGTCGTGTCCAGGAAATAGCCGGCCATGCTGGGCGAACGAGCCACGAAGGGGTCGGCTTCCAGCAGCGCATGCAGCCTTGCAGAGACTGGGAACCCGGTGCGGGCCAGTTCGATGGCGGGTTGAAACAACGCTTGCCAGGGCAGCACGCCGTGCTGCTTGTGCGCCAATTCCAGGGCCCGCAATACACCCGGCACCCCCACGGCTCGTCCGCCAATCTGTGCTGACCTAAATGGCATGGGTGCCCCCTTGTCGTCGAGGAACAGGCGTTCGGTCACCTGCGACGGCGCCGTTTCCCGGCCATCGAATGCCTGGGTCCTTTTCCCGTCCCAGTGGAGGATGAATGCGCCGCCGCCGATTCCACTCGACTGAGGCTCGACGAGTGTCAGCACCAGTTGCATCGCAATCGCCGCATCCAGCGCGCTGCCCCCGGCGCGAAGGATGCGTTGTCCGGCCTGGCTGGCCAGCGGGTTGGCGGCCGCGGCCATGTGCCGTTTGGCCGCCACCGGCTGCAAGCCTGCGCGATAACCGGAGCCAAGTTCGGGTGCTACGGGCAGCGCTTGCCTGGCCTGGGCCAGGTTACAGGACAGGCTCAGGCACAGCGCGCTGACGGATAGAAAGAGAGGGTTCATGCAGCCGCTTCCTGCGTTGGGCCTGGCACAGATGCGAGGCTGTCGAATCGAAAAGTGCACTGACGCTTTTGTTGAGCGTTCAGGCTGGGCGAGGATAACGCGACTGCGACGCACGGGACCACCAACGGTCACGCGGTTGTGACGCGGTTCGATTCCAGTCGCCCACCTTGACGTATACGTAAAGCACGCTTCAGGATGGCGGCATATCCTGCCCAGAGCCCTGGTATGAGTACCCAGACCTACAGTATTTCCGACCTGTCCCGTGAGCTGGACATCACCACGCGCGCCATTCGTTTTTACGAAGAGCAAGGGCTGCTGCGCCCCGAGCGACGCGGCCTTGAGCGCATCTATTCGGCGCGGGACAAGGTCAGCCTCAAACTTATCCTGCGTGGCAAGCGCATCGGCTTCTCGCTGGCAGAGTGCCGTGAGTTGATCGAGCTGTACGACCCCTCGGGCGGCAACCTCAAGCAACTGAACAGCATGCTCGCCAAGATCGCCGAGCGGCGCGCCCAACTGGAACAGCAAATGCTCGACATCCACCAGATGCAGCTTGAGCTGGACACTGCCCAGGAGCGCTGTGAACAGGCCCTGGCGTGCACGCTTGCCAATAAAGACCACGGTTGACCGTTACAGGAACCTCATCATGTCCTTGCCTGAAAAAGTTCGTCTGGTAGAAGTTGGCCCTCGCGACGGGCTGCAGAATGAAGCCCAGCCCATCAGTGTCGCCGACAAAGTGCGGCTGGTGGACGACCTCACAGCGGCTGGCCTCGCCTACATCGAAGTGGGCAGTTTCGTTTCACCCAAGTGGGTGCCGCAAATGGCCGGTTCGGCCGAGGTGTTCGCCAGTATCGACCAGCGTCCGGGCGTCACCTACGCAGCGCTGGCGCCCAATCTGCGCGGCTTCGAAGATGCCGCGGCGGCGGGCGTCAAGGAGGTGGCGGTATTCGCCGCCGCGTCCGAGGCATTCTCGCAGCGCAATATCAACTGTTCCATCTCGCAAAGCCTGAAACGTTTCGAACCCATCATCGAAGCCGCGCGAGCCCAGGGTGTGCGGGTGCGTGGGTACGTATCCTGTGTGCTCGGCTGCCCGTACGAGGGCCCGGTTCGTGCAGAGCAGGTACTGCCGGTGGCGCGTGCCCTGCACCAGATGGGCTGCTACGAAGTGTCGCTGGGCGATACCATCGGCACCGGTACTGTTGGTGACGTTCGACGCTTGTTCGAGGTGGTAGCGGCCCATGTTCCCCGCGCGCAACTGGCGGGGCACTTCCACGATACTTATGGCCAAGCCCTGGCCAACGTATATGCGAGCCTTCTTGAAGGCATCAGCACCTTCGACAGCTCGGTAGCGGGTTTGGGTGGCTGCCCCTATGCCAAGGGCGCGACCGGTAACGTCGCGACCGAAGATGTCGTTTACCTGCTTGATGGGTTGGGCATCGAGACCGGTATCGACCTGGAGCGCTTGATCGAGGCTGGGCAGCGCATCAGCACGGTGCTGGGAAGGGCCAATGGATCGCGCGTTGCACGTGCGCGACAGGCGCGCTAGGTCATCAAGGTGTCACAACAATGTGGGTGAAGTGTTACCGCTCGCTTGGCGACGAAGCCAGATACGGGTATCCCGGAAACATCCAGTGAGGTTTTCCCAACGTCCTGCTTTCATGGCTTTCTT
>NZ_JBJJMO010000107.1:0-8086 GCF_046231935.1 Pseudomonas sp. KCJK9111
TTCATAGGAAAAATTATGGGACGAGAGACTGCTTATTCCAATTTCATGCTCAAAAATGTTGTCAAAAAAAGCTCCCCCTTGCCGCGACATAGTAGCTTAAACTGCTATGTCTCTGATTTATATAGAATTTTTAGAAGTAGCAGCTTTCTCAGCTAAGAGCTCGGAATACCTTGGACCGGCGTTGCAGATCTCAATACTTGCGGCTAAGTTCCTGCCAGAGTGGAAATTTTTTTTGGATTTCTTGGTTGACATCCCTTCCCTCTGGCGGCATCTTCGCCACTCGCAGGAAGCCTTCAATGGCCGCTTAGTGTATGCACGGGTCTGAGCAAGTTAGCTACCAGTGTTAGTGCTTAAAAGGAGCTTAACCACGCCATGTCTATGCCTTCACATACCCTCGACGGCCTGAAAATCAGCTCACGGGTCACGCTACTTGAGCCGGGCATGTACATCTTCAGATACGCCTCGCAGCCTCCTGCTGACAAGCCTGTCTGTATTGCCCTTCAGCAAGCCCCGCTGGGCAAAGGCTCTATCGACTTCTTCCCCGCCGAGGGTGTCAGCAAGAACATGCTGACAAAGCTGGGCGATACCATCATTGCCCGCGTCAAGGCCGGCGTCACAACCGTACTGATCACCGAATACCACATGTTCGACGAAGTGATCGAGCCGGTAGATCTGCGTATCGACCGCATCGACACCTCGCCTGCGATTATGCGCACCTTCGCCGTGGTCGCTAGCACAGATTCGAGCCAGACTCTTGCAACCGACACGCCCTTGCCCCTCACGATCACTGCTCACCTGAACGCGAGCGGCGAAGTCGTGTCTCATGATGGCTGCGTAGGTGAGCCAGGCGCTGACGAATTTATTGAATCGCTCACAATCGACTGGGCCGAGAAACCAATCGGCATCGACCTTGTCTACACCTGCACGGTGGCCGGGTCCGGCCCCTGCCGCAACGTCTCTACTGGCACCGTCATCGGTGCGCGCGCTCAAGGCCTGCCCTTGATCAGCGTAGGCTTAAGCCTCGTGGGTCCGATGCGCAAACACTATGAATTGACGGGCCTTGTGGTCTTCGGCACTGCCGAACCACAAGGCCTGATTGCCAATCAGATGATGCATGGCCCCACCGGCAACGAGCCGTTGGTGGCGCTGCATCTCGCCGTTACCCCCGTTACGAAGATGAACGCTGCCCGCCTTAAGTCTCCGTGGGAAAACTCTGCGTCACAGCAGAACATTATTGCAGCAGGCCACATGGCTTGAAGTAACAGGAATACATCATGCAATACGATAGCCCCGTCTCGAGCAGCGATCTGCAGAACGACCTGAAAGCCACCAGCGCTAACCTGTCCGAAAGCACTCTGAACGCCATCAACAGCCTATTGAACCTGGATACCGTTGAAAACCTCAACGTTGCCGGCATCACTGGTAATGTTGTTGAACTGCCAACCTCCGGCACCGCTAACATCGTCTTCGGCGCAGTCGAAGGCGAGCAAGGCGACCAAGTGGTCGTTGACCTGGCTGCTGCCGAAGCTGCTGGCGTTAGCGCCTACGTGCTGCAGAGCGACGCCAACCTGGTTGTTGACCTGCAAGGTCAAGCAGCTGCTGGCGACGTCCAGACCTTCGCTGCCGCCATTGCTCCAGCTGCAGTGGACACCTCCGCCATCGAACTGGTAGTTGCTACCGGTAACGGCGACGACGTCATCACCGTCAAAGGCGACCAGAACACTCTGATCGATGCTGGCGACGGCAACGACACCATCGTCACCGGCAACGGCAACAACACCGTGATCGCTGGCCTGGGCAACAACAACATCACCACCGGTTCGGGTAATGACACCATCATCCTGAGCGGCTCGAACCATGCTGACATCGTCAACGCTGGCGAAGGCTACGACGTCGTTCAGCTGGACGGCTCGCGCGACGACTACACCCTGACCACTGGCAACAGCTTCAACGTCAACCTGACCGGCAACCAGACTGCTGCCATCAGCAACGCTGAATTCCTGTCGTTCGTGAACGGTGATGAAGTCGAGACCATCGCACTGGCTCGCAGCGAGGCTGAAGCTTCTGCTCTGCGTCTGTTCGAAGGTCTGCTCGGTCGCGATGCTGACCAGGATGGCGCTAAGTTCTTCGTTGACCAAGTCAACCAAGGTACCACCCTGGACGTGATCGCCAACCAGTTCCTGAACTCTGCCGAGTTCGCTGGCGTTGCCAACGGCGAGAACATCAACGACCTGTACAACGCCCTGCTGGGTCGTGATGCTGACGAAGACGGCACCGCGCTGTTCCAGAACTACCTGGCTACCGGTGGTTCGCTGGCCGACGTTGCTGCATTCATCTCGGTTTCCGAGGAAGCGCAGAACCGTGACCAATCCAACGGCGACTTCGTCCGTGAGCTGTACACCAGCGCACTGGGCCGTGACGCTGACGAAAGCGGTCTGGAGACCTATGTCTCGGCACTGTTTAACGGCACCAGCCGCGCAGACGTTGCCAAGTACATCGTCGGTTCGGAAGAAGCTGCTCAGAAATCCACCAGCGAGTTCATCGACGCGCTGTACGGTTCCGCTCTGGGTCGCGAAGCTGACGCTGCTGGTAAGGAGTTCTGGACTGCCCAGCTGGACGGCGGCCTGAACAAAGCCGATGTAGCTATCAGCATCATCGGTTCGCCTGAAGCTGCTGAACACATCGACAATGTGGTAGTTCTGCACGGGAACGTGTAACTAGCACTGTCGTAGTGAAGGATACGCCCGGCCGCAAGGCCGGGACGTATGCAAAAAGGGGCGACTTTCGAGTTGCCCCTCTTTTTATTTCTTGCCGTTAAGCCAAGCTTATGTCCAGACAACTCGACCATGGGCGAGAAACGCTCATGGACATATTTCACCGTCACCAGCAAGCCAATGAGCACGAGGCAGCAGCAGCCGTGCTGGAGCGTGCGCTGCAGGTTCCCGCCTATCGGCCCGAAGCACTGGTGTGGAAAGGCATCGCGGCACTGCCGCAAACCCCCAAGCTGGCTTTTTTATTTTTTGCAGAAGCCGCCCAGGCACTCCCTGAGCGGGCAGACATCCACGCCCTGGTCGGTCGAAGCCTCTTAGCTCAAGGCAATCCGGCGCTGGCAACGCGTTACCTAACGCAAGCATGGAAAACCCAACCCAATGATCTTGCACTGCGCCTGACCCTGTGGGAGGCCAGGAGCCAGTCTGAAACGCCTGCCGAATTACGCCGCATGATTCTCGCCCACCTTCCCGATATTCACGGGGGCAAGGAACTTGGGGTGGTCCTAAAGCTGCTGGATGCACAAGCCGATGCTTCAAGTACAGTCGGCGTGGTGCGCTACGTCCCAGAGCACAAAGAAATACAGGGTTGGGCGACCAATCTGCGGAACCCGCAAACGCCGGTCGCCTTGCAGATAGACTTCGCGGGCACTCGATTCAACATGGTGGCCAATGCGATCCATCCCCTGCTGAAAGCAGCGGGCCTGCCAGCTACACATGGTGGGATAAGGATAAGCGTGCCCACTCCCACTTCAGCGGTACACGTACTTTTCGCCGATGGCGCTCCCCTGGTCGGCAGCCCACTCTACGCGATGCCGGCGTTCGTGCCGCCTCCTCCTACCAACGCGAGTAAAGGCAAGAATAACCCCGTTGATGTGCTGATTCCCGTATACGACGGTCTTGAGGAAACGCTTGAGTGCATCAACAGTGCGCTGGAAGCCCGCAGGCTTAACCGTATCCCACACAGGTTAGTGGTGATAGAAGACAAGACGCCTGTCCCTGCACTGGCAAAAGCCCTAAAAGTGCTAGCAGCCAAGGGCAAGATCACGCTCGTGCAGAACAAGGTGAACCTGGGATTCATTCGCAGCATGAACCGCGCTATGGTCTTGAGTCCTAACAAGGACGTAGTATGGCTCAATGCCGATACCCGAGTGCATGGTGCCTGGCTGGATCGACTACATGCGGTTGCTTACAGCGCAGGCGATATCGCTTCAGTTACGCCCTTCACTAATAACGGCGAGCTAATGAGCTTTCCACGCAGCCGGTTTAGTCATCCCATGCCCAACGCGGTTGAGCATGCTCAACTCGATGAACTAGCGTGTCAGGCTGCCAGCTTGCCGGTGGATATTGAAACTGGATGTGGTTTCTGTCTTTACATAAAGCGCGAAGCTATTGAGCAGGTAGGTTACTTAGACGAAGTTCACCTGTCACGCGGTTACGGTGAAGAAACCGACTGGTGCCTACGCGCGCGGAGCCTTGGCTGGCGTCACATGGGCGCACCAAATGTTTTCGTAGCGCACAAAGGCGGGATTTCGTTCGGAGCTGAAAAGACCATGCGCGTGGCGCATAATAACGCTGTTCTGCGAAAGCGCTACCCAGAAGCTTCGGCGCGCTATCAAAGCTTTTGTCAGCGCGATCCCATCAAGCCCGCACGCGATGCTTTGCAACGCACTCGTCTCGCCAAGCTCATGCAGCTGTCCGACGCACGACAATCGACAACGTGGCCGGCGCAAGGTCATAAGACGCTGTACCTAGGTCGCGACATCTCGGACGATGATTGCGCTTTCCGTTTAAGCTGGCAGCATAATAGCCATCGAAGTTGGGTGACTCTCCAGGCACCAGTAACTGCGTTGACGCTGACGCTGGATTACGAGATGCCGCAAGATTTCACGGACTTGGTAGAGGCACTTCGCTTGCTTCCACAAGAAGAATTAGTTTTCGAGCAATTGGATCGTTGCCCTGTCGAGCTATGTGACTTGCCTGCCCTTCTTAACACGCCGTACCGTGTTTGTTGCAACGACTCGCGACTACTCAGTCAAGAGGGTTCATATGATTGGCAACGTTTCGCTCGCGAGGCTACAAGCATTCAAGTACCTTGGGCTGCCTTGAAGGAACACTACACAGCCGCGTTTCCTAATAGCTCCATATCGGTTGCCCCCGCTCCCGCCCTCGCTGCCAATACCGCTTTAGGAAATCCACCTCGTATATTGCTTATTGGCGACTCTCTCCGCGATCCGGATCTCGGTCATCAATGGCTTACTTTGGCACGTCGCATTGCCAGTGAATCATTGCCTTTCACATTGATAGCGAAAAATGATACGTCTTGGCTGAAAACACTACATGCAACAGGCGTAGTCCATCTGTTGCCAAATCTCAACGGTCTAAATTTTGTGGAGTCTGTCAAGGCCATTGGGTGCGATGCCGTGCTCAGCCTGACAGAGAAACCTGACGCTGGTTGGTTCGCATCTAATCAAGCTATCGAATTGGGTTTGCCACTGTATGCTAAACCTACATCGACGGCCGAAGAAAGCGGTGCGATAGCAATTACCTATTTACCTTTTTATTGAGCCAAGACTGATGCCCCAAACAGCACCCCAAACAGCTTTCGATATGCCACAGGCGGGGCAATCCTCGTCTGAAAACACATGCATGAGCGGCACCATCCTTGGTTTACAAGGCGATGTGCTCCAAGGGTGGGCACTGGATAGCATGCGGCTTGAACAACGCTTAGTGGTTGAGGTGTTTGTCGATGGTTACAGTGTGGCGTTGGCCCGCGCTGATCAATTTGAGCCTGGGGCACCGATGGGTGACCACTTTCACGGGTTTGCCGTGCAGTTACGGCAAAGCTGGTTGGATGATGCAAGTTTGATCACAGCTCGGATTGCCAACCAAGATCTGATGCTGGAGGGTCAAGTGCAGATCCCGACCCCTATTACCAAACATGCTTCTGCCATTACCGCCCAAGTCTGGCATAGCGGTGGACTACGTGTGAGTGGTTGGGCATGGGATCCTGCATCACCAACGCGACATGTGCAGATCAGCGTGCAAAACGGCGACCGTATTATTGCCCAAGCGCTGTGTAATGAGCATCATCAGGCTTTGGCTTATCGTACCTCAGCTGACCATGGATTTACGCTCGATTTGCCTTGGCAACTAGCTGACGGCAAGCTCCATATCTTGAACGTGGTGAATGACTTAGGCCAACCTCTGCCTGGAAGTCCTATCCGCTTGTGCTGCCATCCGGAAGGCATGGAAGGGCTGCTGCAGCAGCTGGACGTATCAAGGAGCGATCCGACTTTTGCGCTGCTTGAGGGCATGGTTAAAGAACAGTCTGTCAGGTTACCGAAAAGCGCAGGCTGGCATCTTTATCCCCAATGGTTCAAAACTTTTCAATCCTTGGACAACGTACCTTCGCCTACTTTAAAAAGCACATTAGGCATTCTATTGATCAGTGAAGGTGACAAAACACTTGAGGATATTAGCGTTGCAAGCGTGAATGACGGGCATGCCTCGGTACAGGGCTTTGAGATCGCGCCTCCGGAGCAGGTAGGTCCTGCACTCGAAAAGCTGCTCAGCGCAGGATGTAAGCGGGTCATTGCGATAACAGCAGGCGACCGACTGGCACCCCATGCGCTTCCGCATCTCAGCGCGTTATTGGATAACAAGAGTGCATGGGGCTACGCTGATTGTGACCGTGACGACGAGCAAGGAAATCGCAGTTATCCGTGGTTGAAACCTACTTGGGATGTTGATCTGTTTATCGGGGCCGATATTTTCACGCCTGGAGCAATTTTTGGTGATGCTGTCATACAGCAAGCTTTGTCCTTGCTGAACGCGTCTAGCCGTAATAAGTTTATACATTGGCACGATTTGATCGCGGCCATAGTATGGATCACTGAGCGCGACAAGCTCGTCGTTTCCCATTTACCCCGTGTACTATATCATAGGCTACATACTGCGCCAGTGAGTCCTGAACTAGGTGTGCCTTGTCTGCGGCGTCAGCAGGCAATCAGTTGGCTTTGCGAACAGCTTGCAACTGGCACGACTGTTAGTGCATTAACGCGATACCCCGCGTTGTTAAGAGCCCACTGGCCACTACCTGAAAATCTTCCGAGGGTAAGTTTGATTGTTCCGACAAGGGATCAATACAAGCTCTTATCAACCTGCATAGATGGGCTTCTTAACCATACAGACTACCCCGACCTAGAAATCATCGTCGTTGACAATCAGTCAACAGACATCGATACGCTCAGTTATCTGGAGCGGTTGCAGGAGCAAGGCGTCACTGTCCTAAGGCATCCTTATCCTTTCAATTACTCCACCATCAACAACAGCGCTGCTCGCAAGGCCACTGGCGATTTAATAGGGTTAATTAATAACGATATAGAAATCATTAACCGTGACTGGTTAAAAGAACTGGTGGCTCAGTTGCTAAGGCCATCTGTCGGCGCCGTGGGGGCAAAATTGCTTTGGCCTAACCACATGGTGCAGCATGGGGGCGTGGTAGTAGGTGTAAATGGCTTAGCAGCCCATGTAGGCAACAAAATAGAGCGGTGTGACCCAGGTTATCTTGCAACAAACCAACTCACTCGCCGTCAAAGTGCTGTAACGGCGGCCTGCCTTATTATGAGAAAATCTGTATTCGAACAATTGGGTGGGTTGGATGAAATTCACTATCCGGTTGCTTTTAACGACATCGATTTGTGCCTACGCATTAGAAAGCTTGATTTGAATATAATTTGGTGTGCTTCTTCGGAGTTGATCCATGCGGAATCAGCAAGCCGTGGTAAAGATCTGACCGCCGAAAAGCAATCGCGCGCTCTAAGGGAGCAACGTAACTTTATTGAGCGATGGTGCTTAAATGGCTCGCATGACAAATATTATCATCCTGCATTAAGCCTGGATTATTTGAGTGAGCCTTATGGCGGTTTGGCTATCCCATTTGAAAATCTACAGGCGCGTAATTAGTCATGCATACATTTAGTCACGCGCATACCAGACTCTCGAACCCCAAAGCATATATAGACAATAAGTTTCATCTTGAACGATCTGCAATGCTAAAACCCACTATCGAACGAAAGATAGGTCACGCCCACAATGAAAAGAAAAGCAGACCTTTTTCATTTTACATTGCGCTAGCCATTTGGAAGGTAGCAGCTACCCCTCTATGCAGGGTAGCTCGCGCCAACACTACAGTATAAACTCAGTCTCTATTACTACTTAGCAGATCGAAAATGACCATCTTCTGTATATCTCCTAACACGCCAAACTCCACCAATCGATTCCAAGCCGCCTTCGCCAACGCCGGTGTCGTACCT
>NZ_JBJJMO010000108.1:0-7492 GCF_046231935.1 Pseudomonas sp. KCJK9111
GCAGAGACCCAGTGCAACAGCATCTGCTGCCAGCAATAAGCGTGTTTTTGCATAAGAAATACCGCCACGGCTCGGCAGACCCTCTCGGGCTGCCTGGGATTGCGTCGGAGAGGCCCGACAGGGACGAGCGAGTCTAAGAATGGCCAAGGCGCCGCTATGTAGGAAAAGCCCTGCGGTTCCTCAGGCTTTTCTCTTTCGGTGTGATCGCGTCGATTTCAGCGGTGAGGATCGCGTGTCAAACAACAAAAAGCCCGGCACTTAGCCGGGCTGTTCGTTTCAACGCATTTACTGGTGGTACTGCGCCGACAGTTCATGCACGGCGTTGATGAATACGCCTGCATGTTCCGGGTCAACTTCCGGGGTAATGCCGTGACCGAGGTTGAACACGTGCCCGGGGCCCTTGCCGTAGCTGGCCAGAATGCGCGCCACTTCCTTGCGGATGGCTTCTGGCTTGGCGTAAAGCACGGTCGGGTCCATGTTGCCCTGCAGGGCTACCTTGTCACCGACGCGACAGCGGGCGTCGCCGATTTCACAAGTCCAGTCCAGGCCCAGCGCGTCGGCGCCAGCTTCAGCGATACTTTCCAGCCACAGCCCGCCGTTCTTGGTGAATAGGATCACCGGCACCTTGCGCCCGTCGTGTTCGCGAATCAGGCCGCTGACGATCTTGCGCATATAGGCCAGGGAGAACTCCTGATAGGCCGCCGACGACAGGTTGCCGCCCCAGGTATCGAAGATCTGCACGGCCTGGGCACCGGCCAGGATCTGCCCATTGAGGTAGGTGGTCACCGACTGCGCCAGTTTGTCCAGCAACAGGTGCAATGCCTGCGGATTGTCATAGGCCATGGCCTTGGTCTTGCGAAAATCCTTGGAAGAGCCGCCTTCGACCATGTAGGTGGCCAGGGTCCAGGGGCTGCCGGAGAAGCCGATCAGCGGCACGCGGCCGTTGAGTTCGCGGCGGATGGTACTGACCGCGTCCATCACATAGCCCAGGTCTTTCTGCGCGTCGGGAACAGGCAGCGCCTCGATGTCGGCCGGGGTGCTGACCACCTTCCTGAAACGCGGGCCTTCACCGGTTTCGAAATACAGGCCCAGGCCCATGGCGTCCGGGATGGTGAGGATGTCCGAGAACAGGATCGCCGCATCCAGCGGGTAACGGTCCAACGGCTGCAGGGTCACTTCGCAGGCGAACTGCGGGTTCTTGCACAGGCTCATGAAGTCGCCGGCCTTGGCGCGGCTGGCGCGGTACTCCGGAAGATAGCGGCCGGCCTGGCGCATCATCCAGACCGGGGTCACGTCAACGGGTTGCTTGAGCAGAGCACGCAGGAAACGGTCGTTCTTCAGGGCAGTCATGTCGGCATCCGGAAAAATAGTGGGGGCATTTTCTCAGACACCGACACAAAAGGCACGGTCGGGGCCATGCGTTTTGTTTTTTGCGTGCTTCAGGTCAAGCATTTACCGGGCAGGTCTGGGCGCTTGTCCCTGGCAAGTGAGACCGCCCAGCGACCCCACGTGACCTGCCAGGGCGCGCTTAGACCTCCAGGTAGTCCAGGATGCCTTCGGCTGCGGTGCGCCCTTCGAAGATCGCGGTCACGACCAGGTCCGACCCGCGCACCATGTCGCCACCGGCGAACACTTTCGGGTTGCTGGTCTGGTGCTTGAACCTGCTCTTCTCCGGCGCCACCACACGGCCCTGGCTGTCGAGCTGGATATCGTGCAGCTCGAACCAGGAGGCAGGGCTGGGGCGGAAGCCGAACGCGATCACCACCGCATCGGCCGGCAGGATCTCTTCGGAGCCTGGGATCGGCTCCGGGCTACGGCGCCCACGCGCATCAGGCTCGCCCAGACGCGTCTCGACCACCTTCACCCCCTCGACCTTGTCCTCACCGACAATGGCGATGGGCTGGCGGTTGTAGAGGAACTTGACCCCCTCTTCCTTGGCGTTCTTCACTTCCTTGCGTGAACCCGGCATGTTGGCTTCGTCGCGGCGATAGGCACAGGTCACCGACTGGGCACCCTGGCGAATCGAGGTGCGGTTGCAGTCCATGGCCGTGTCACCACCACCCAGGACCACGACTTTCTTACCCTTCATGTCGACGAAATCTTCAGGCGACTTCTCGAAACCCAGGTTGCGGTTGACGTTGGCGATCAGGAAATCCAGCGCATCGTGCACCCCTGGCAGGTCCTCGCCAGGGAAGCCGCCTTTCATGTAGGTATAGGTGCCCATGCCCATGAAGACTGCGTCGTACTCAGCCAGCAACTGCTCCATGGTCACGTCCGTGCCCACGTTGGTGTTGAGGCGGAACTCGATACCCATGCCGGTGAAGACTTCGCGGCGATTGCTGAGCACGCTTTTCTCGAGCTTGAACTCAGGGATACCGAAGGTCAGCAAGCCGCCGATTTCCGGGTTCTTGTCGAACACCACGGGCGTCACGCCGGCGCGCACCAGTACGTCTGCGCAGCCCAGGCCAGCCGGGCCGGCACCGATGATGGCCACGCGCTTGCCGGTTGGCTTGACCTTGGACATGTCCGGGCGCCAGCCCATGGCGAAGGCCGTGTCGGTGATGTACTTTTCCACCGAGCCGATGGTCACGGCGCCGAAACCGTCGTTCAGGGTGCAGGCACCTTCGCACAGACGGTCCTGTGGGCATACGCGCCCACAGACTTCGGGCAAGGTGTTGGTCTGGTGCGACAGCTCGGCGGCCGCCAGGATGTTGCCCTCGGACACCAGCTTCAACCAGTTGGGAATGAAGTTGTGCACGGGGCACTTCCACTCGCAATACGGGTTACCGCAGCCCAGGCAACGGTGCGCCTGTTCCACGGACTGCTGCGGCTTGAAGGGTTCGTAGATTTCCACGAACTCTTTCTTGCGCTGGCGCAGCAATTTTTTCTTCGGGTCCTTGCGACCCACTTCGATGAACTGGAAGTCGTTGTTCAGACGTTCAGCCATTTTTCAAAACCTCTTAACAGCAGCCGCACGCTACACGCTGCAAGCCGCAAGACGATCACTTGAGCCGGGCAAACCCTGGGCTGCTCGGTTCGAGCACCCAGGGTTGGTCACGTGCAGCTGTTTACTGCGGGTTGGCGCGGGTGCTGGACAGCAGTTGCTTGAGGTTGGCGGCCTTGGGCTTGACCAACCAGAAGCGTCGTACGTAGTCGTCCAGGTTTTCGGAGAGCTCACGCCCCCACTCGCTACCGGTTTCATCCACATACTCGGCAAGAACCCGCGCCAAGTGGCTGCGGTAAGCCTCCATCGCTTCACCACTGATGCGCTGGATTTCCACCAGTTCGTGGTTGAGCTTGTCGACGAAGCTGTTATCCATGTCGAGCACATAGGCGAAACCGCCCGTCATGCCAGAGCCGAAGTTGTAACCGGTCTTGCCCAGGACGCAGACGAAGCCACCGGTCATGTACTCACAGCAGTGATCACCAGTGCCCTCTACCACGGCGTGGGCACCAGAGTTGCGTACAGCGAAGCGCTCGCCCGCCGTGCCGGCAGCGAACAACCTGCCACCGGTGGCGCCGTACAGGCAGGTGTTGCCGACGATTGCGCTGTGCTGGGTTTCGAACGGGCTGCCAGCCGGCGGCACGATGGTGACCTTGCCACCGGTCATGCCCTTGCCGACGTAATCGTTGGCGTCACCCTCAAGGTACAGGTTCAGGCCGCCGGCGTTCCAGACGCCGAAGCTCTGGCCTGCGGTGCCTTTGAAACGGAACGTGATCGGCGCACCGGCCATGCCCTGGTTGCCGTACAACCGGGCGATTTCACCGGAGACACGCGCACCGATGGAACGGTCGCAGTTGCAGATGTCGAGCGCGAACTCGCCACCGGCCTGGTCACGCACCGCCGGCATGGCCATTTCGACCATCTTCTCGGCAAGCTCGCCCTTGTCGAAGGGCGGGTTTCTGTCCACCTCGCAGAATTGCGGCTTGTCGGCCGCAATGTGCGAGCTGCCCAACAGCGGGGTCAGGTCCAGATGGTGCTGGCGCTCGGTGTCGCCCGGCAGTACCTCGAGCAGGTCGGTGCGCCCGATCAGCTCGCCAAGGCTGCGCACGCCAAGCCTTGCCAGCCACTCGCGGGTTTCCTCGGCAACGAAGGTAAAGAAGTTGACGACCATGTCGACCGTGCCGATGTAGTGATCCTTGCGCAGCTTGTCGTTCTGGGTCGCCACGCCGGTCGCGCAGTTGTTCAGGTGGCAGATACGCAGATACTTGCAGCCCAGCGCGATCATTGGGGCGGTGCCGAAGCCGAAGCTCTCGGCACCCAGGATGGCAGCCTTGATGACGTCCAGGCCGGTCTTGAGGCCGCCGTCAGTCTGTACCCGGACCTTGCCGCGCAAATCGTTCCCGCGCAGTGTCTGGTGAGTCTCGGCCAGGCCCAGTTCCCACGGCGCGCCCGCATACTTGATCGAGGTCAGTGGCGATGCGCCCGTGCCGCCGTCGTAGCCCGAGATGGTGATGAGGTCGGCATAGGCCTTGGCCACGCCAGCGGCGATGGTACCGACACCTGCCTCTGCCACCAGCTTGACCGAAACCAGCGCCTGCGGGTTGACCTGCTTGAGGTCATAGATCAGCTGCGCCAGGTCTTCGATCGAGTAGATGTCGTGGTGCGGTGGGGGCGAGATCAGCGTCACGCCCGGTACGGCATAGCGCAGCTTGGCGATCAGGCCGTTGACCTTGCCGCCGGGCAGCTGGCCGCCCTCGCCGGGTTTGGCGCCCTGGGCCACCTTGATCTGCAACACTTCGGCATTGACCAGGTATTCAGGGGTCACGCCAAAGCGGCCGGTCGCCACCTGCTTGATCTTGGAACTCTTGAGGGTGCCGTAGCGGGCTGGGTCTTCGCCGCCTTCGCCGGAGTTGGAGCGCGCGCCCAGGCGGTTCATCGCCTCGGCCAAGGCTTCGTGAGCTTCTGGAGACAGCGCACCCAGCGAGATACCGGCAGAATCGAAGCGCTTGAGGATGGCGTCGAGCGGCTCGATCTGCTCCAGCGGCAACGGCTGGTCGGCCACCTTGACCTTCAACAGGTCGCGAATCATCGACACCGGACGCTGGTCGACCAGCGTGGTGTACTCCTTGAACTTGGCGAAGTCGCCCTGCTGCACGGCGGCTTGCAGGGTGTTGACCACGTCGGGGTTATAGGCGTGGTATTCGCCACCGTGGACGAACTTCAGCAAGCCACCCTGCTGAATCGGCTTGCGTACGCTCCAGGCCTCGGCAGCCAACAGCTTCTGGTCACTCTCCAGATCGACGAAGCGCGCACCCTTGATACGGCTCGACACACCCTTGAAGCTCAGCCCGACCACTTCTTCGGCAAGGCCGATGGCTTCGAACAACTGGGCACCCCGGTAGGAGGCGACTGTGGAGATGCCCATTTTCGACAGGATCTTGAGCAGGCCTTTGGAGATGCCCTTGCGGTAGTACTTGAAGACCTCGTCCAGATCGCCCAGCACTTCGCCCGTGCGGATCAGGTCGGCCAGCACTTCATAGGCCAGGTACGGGTACACAGCCGAGGCCCCGAAGCCCAGCAGCACGGCGAAGTGGTGCGGGTCGCGGGCGGTGGCGGTTTCCACCAGGATATTGCTGTCGCAACGCAGGCCTTGCTCGGTCAAGCGGTGATGCACCGCACCTACGGCCAGCGAAGCATGCACCGGCAGCTTGCCGGGTGCGATGTGCCGGTCGCTGAGCACCAGTTGCGTCTTGCCCGCGCGCACAGCCTCTTCGGCCTGGTCGGCGATGTTGCGGATAGCCGCTTCCAGCCCGACGGCCTCTTCGTAGTTCAGATCGATCAACTGACGCTCGAAGCCGTCACGCTCCAGATTCATCAGCGAGCGCCACTTGGCCGGCGAAATGACGGGCGAGCTCAGGATGACGCGTGAGGCATGCTCCGGCGACTCCTGGAAAATGTTGCGCTCGGCGCCCAGGCAGATCTCCAGCGACATCACGATCGCTTCACGCAGCGGGTCGATCGGCGGGTTGGTGACCTGGGCGAACTGCTGGCGGAAGAAATCGTACGGCGAGCGCACGCGCTGCGACAGCACGGCCATCGGCGTGTCGTCACCCATCGAGCCGACCGCCTCCTGGCCCTGTTCACCCAAGGGGCGCAGCACCTGGTCACGCTCCTCGAAGGTAACCTGGAACATCTTCATGTACTGCTTGAGCTGGTCAGCGTCGTAGCTGGCCACACCCTGGTCGTCGGTCAGGGTCGCCTGGATCCGCGTGGCGTGCTGACGCAGCCAGCGCTTGTACGGGTGGCGAGACTTGAGACGATCATCGATGGCATCGGTGTCGAGGATCTGCCCGGTCTCGGTGTCCACCGCCAGGATCTGCCCAGGCCCGACACGGCCCTTGGCCAGTACTTCATCAGGCTGATAGCCCCACACCCCGATTTCCGAGGCAATGGTGATGTAGCCGTTGGTGGTGGTGACCCAGCGCGCCGGGCGCAGCCCATTGCGATCGAGCAGGCATACCGCGTGGCGGCCTTCGGTCATCACGATGCCGGCCGGGCCGTCCCATGGCTCCATGTGCATGGAGTTGTATTCATAGAAGGCGCGCAGGTCGGCGTCCATGGTCTCGACGTTCTGCCAGGCTGGCGGCACCAGCATGCGCACGCCACGGAACAGGTCGATACCGCCGGTCACCATCAGTTCGAGCATGTTGTCCATGCTCGAAGAGTCTGAGCCGACGCGATTGACCAGCGGGCCAAGCTCTTCGAGATCGGGGATCTGGTCATTGGCGAACTTGGTACGCCGGGCCATGGCCCAGTTGCGGTTACCCGTGATGGTATTGATCTCGCCGTTATGGGCGAGGAAGCGGAAGGGCTGCGCCAGCGGCCACTTCGGCAGGGTGTTGGTGGAGAAGCGCTGGTGGAACACGCAGATCGCGGTTTGCAGGCGCTCGTCGCTCAGGTCCGGGTAGAACGCAGCCAGGTCCCGCGGCATCATCAAGCCTTTGTAGATGATGGTCTTGTGCGAGAAGCTGCAAATGTAGTGGTCGGCGTCATGGGCATTGGCTACCGACGAACGGCGACGGGCGCTGAACAGCTTGATGGCCAGTTCCTGATCGCTCAGGCCGTCGCCACCGATGAACACCTGCTCGATCTGCGGCAAGCGTTCCAGGGCCAGGCGGCCCAGCACGCTGGTGTCGATCGGCACCTTGCGCCAGCCCACCAGCTGCAGGCCGGCCGCACGGATTTCACGGTCCATGTTGGCGCGAGCCGCTTCTGCCTTTATCGGGTCCTGGTTGAAGAACACCATGCCGACGGCGTACTGCCTGGGCAGTTCGACGGCAAAATGTTCCTGGGCCATGGCACGCAGGAACTGATCGGGCTTCTGCATCAACAGCCCGCAACCGTCGCCGGTCTTGCCGTCGGCGTTGATACCGCCGCGGTGCGTCATGCAGGTCAACGCCTGCATGGCGGTTTGCAGAAGGAGGTGGCTGGGCTCGCCCGTCATATGGGCGTTCAGCCTGAAACCACAGTTGTCTTTGAATTCTTCGG
>NZ_JBJJMO010000109.1:0-5937 GCF_046231935.1 Pseudomonas sp. KCJK9111
TTATGATGATATTTTCGTAAAGTTCCTGTTTCGATACTCATAATCATGGACGCTCCGCGGCTTTGAGCCAGTCGTTCATGCCGTCGACACCCAAAGTCAGCAGCGAATCCTGCATCGCTACCACCCGCTGTAGCATGGTGCTACCGTCTGATTCCTCCTGTTCTTCAGCCTGCGCAAAAAGGCGGGTTAGCAGTTGCGTGAGGTTGTTCTCATAATCGTATAGATAGGATTTCGTTTGCCGAACAAAATCAAGGTAAGTCTCGGTTGCTTCTAATGCATATAATGGATCTTGGAGTGACATGGCGTTCAGCCATGCGTCGAAGCCATAGATGTCTTTTCTTGCAGAATCACTTTCTGTTCCCAGCAAGAACAAGCAGCGCCGAATTAACTCAATGGGTATGGCTACCAGCGGCGTTGGCTTTTGGAAGAGGTTTCGGAATTTATGGGCAACTGCAATAGCATAATGATTTTCTGCACCCAAACCGGCCTCAAGACCGGCGAGACACTGTTCCCGGTGCTGCTGAATGTTATCGCTGTGAGTCCAAACGCTCGCTGCACCCTGCCAAGCTTCAGCGGTTTCCCCTGCGTTGAGTTCTGCGAGAAAGGCAGAAAACTCCAGTCTCCTCGAAAGGGATGCTAGTGCAGATATACGCCCCCATGTCTCAAAATCCTTTTTGCTGCCTTCGCGATGAAGGCGTGCTAGCCACAAAGCGACAATTTCGAACTTTTGGTGGTAGGCGTAATACAGGCTAGATTCGGCTATTGGCCAAAGTCCGGGGGATATTTCCTGCATGGCAAGGCCAAAAAGCTCCCAGCCAAGTTCTGGGTGATAGCTTTGCAAATAAGGCATGCGTCGCAGCAATAGGGCGCGTATAGCGGGGTGCGGGTCTGCGGCAAATAGGCGCAGCACGTTCGGTAGCGATTGGGGCCACGGTATGCCCTTTTTTTCAAGTTGATTGGCCAAGATCATTAAGGCTTCCGCTGCGTTACCTTTGGCCATATTAATGCCCGCTGTGACCAAATCAACGGAATCTCCTGAGATGGAGCTCTCCTCCTGTAGTGCCGAAAAGTCCGCAGCCAAGGACACTAACCACGTAGCGTCCTGTAATAGTTCAACGACGTGCGCACAGCTTTGTATTGCTATAGAAGCGACGCGGTTGTGGTGCCAATGACTCGGATGCGTTTCCAGCTCATTCAGAATTTGCTGCGCCAGCACTGCAGCATTGGGCTCATCTATAGGTGACCAAGTGCCATTGACCTGCAAGTTTCCGTAGCGGTGAGCCAGGTAGGTCGCAATGCCCTCCATGAGGTCGTCTCGAAATCGTTCCGAGATGCACTCCCAGTTGGCTGATAAAAGACTCATAAAGCGGGTGGGGTGGAGCGAAGCCGCCTCACGTAATTGTGAGCCAACCTCTCTCTCTCCCCCTATCAGAAAGTCATCACAAGAGCTACTAGCATGCGCTTCGTAGTGATTCAGCAGGTTCAGCACGGAGTCATCGCTTACACCGAGAAACACCTCGAAAGAAAACGGTGCGCTCACCATTCCTCCTCGCATGTGAATGTCCGGCTGGCGAACCAAAGGCCATATTTCTTTTTCGCATTCGTCCAATACAGCCTGTGCATCGGCTGAACGTAGATGGCGGGGGATGGCAAGAATTAGTTTCGCTTGATTTCGTAGCGCCCATGCATGGGGCTTCGGGTCAGTTGTAGTTTTCCAGTGAAGGGTTAAAACGGTCGAATGTATTGCGTCTTGCGTAGCCGCATCGAGGTGCATGAAAGTGGCATTTATCAGCGTGCCGAGTTCATACGACAAGCAGGATTCTAGCAGTATTTTGTTGCAAAGCATGCGGCCAATCACATTCAGATTAGCGGCTGGTGCTGCCATGCACGCGAGGATGGCGAAATAGCGCAATGCGCCTTCTGTGCTTAAGCACAGACGTTCGCTGTTGCTTTGCCACCAATTCGATTGAGTATTTGCGTGATGCACCATAGCGGTTTCAACGGCATCCAGCAGTATGCGCTCACTATCAAGGTGCCGATGGTCGGTCTGGGTGTGTTCGTCGTTGTATGAAGTTTGGTGCAGGAAATCCCCTCTAAAGTTTTCAGGAGTTTCACCATACCGTGAGTTCTTGATTTGACTCCATCGCTCAATCGATGCTACAGCCAAGTCAAGCAATGCCGTGGAATTTCGCATTCGATCTGCGAGAAAACTGTTATTGCTTGTCCCAAAGTTATGGGGTTGACAGTGCAATTTATTGCAAAAGCTATAGGCAAGAACATCATCGTCGGTAACTTCGCCAGCGACATAGCGCCATAGAACCGAATCGTCTATACCACCATCGTCAACACAGCGTGCGAGTGCACGCCCAAGAAAGCTGTGTTCTTGCCTCGGCAACTTAAGCAATTCGACAAGCAAAGGCACAAGCACTGCTGAATGGTCTGCATGGACTTGCGTGATCGCATGTGCAATAGAATTGGTCAGCTGGGAATTGTCCACTCCATCTAGTGCCAGCATTTCGGTCCAAAATGCGAACACCCCTACAGCATCGTCATTTTTCCATTGAGACACACGATGCACATGCATCACTAACCCGTCAATATCGCGGGTATCTCTCAAAAAAGGTACTAGATGCTTCATCCAGAAGTTATGCCATTCCACCCGAATCGCCTGGGTGTAGATCACCTGAAACATATCACGATGCTGATTGCGTAGGTCGCGTATTAAAATCCAGTCGTCATCGTGTGGAGGCTGTTCTGAAAAAGTTTCCGCCACAAGACGGCGAATGTGGAAGGCGTTGTTGCCTGTCAAAACAGTACGCAACTGTTTTCGTAATTCGCGCCGATCTCCGGTCGTCAGCTGCGTAATAAAGCTGCGAATGCTGGGACGTACAAAAGGCACAGGCGGTAAACGTTGTATGAATGCGTTCAAAGTCACAGCTTGGCGCATCGCGCCGCTGATCACCAACACGTCGAGCAGGGTCTGGTGCCCGAATGTCAGCTGCCCATCCTGCGTCTCATGCAGCACCTTATTACTGAGAAGCGCACGTTGAATATCTTGTGAGGCGGCGAATCGCTGACGTGGAACCGCAAGGCTTCGCAACTTTAGCATGTCAGCGGCGATGGCTTCGATGGCTTGCATGGCGGCATCGCCCAGTGCGCTGTTATCCCGCACGATCATGGCAAGATAGCGCTGTGCCAGCGCTTGGCTGGTCACTACATTGAAGCTTCCTCCTTGCTGCGCTAATTCAACAAACAAAGCCAATTCACGTGGATTACAAATTAATTCGCGAGTGGTCGCATCTATGGTCGATGCGTCAATGTTAAGTTTCGCGAGCAGAGGCGCTATCTCGGTATCCCATTCCAATGGCCGGCAAGTGATCTTTTTACCCCAGCTGCGCTGGGCAATACGTCGATCGTAATGACAGTCAAAGTCGCGACAGGCAGTGACGACGGTGATATTGGGGACCAGCAGCAGACGATCAATTTGGGCAAGGAAGTACGTAAGTACGCCGTGTTCACGGGCAATGGAAAGTACATCCAGCGAGTCGATCATCACGACTACGTGCGCATCCTCCGCCATGCGTGCCGCTTCTTCTACCCATTGTTCAGACAGGCCTAGGGCTTGACGTTCTTGCGCAGTAACGATGTCGGCGAACTCGCGCGATTGAATGAACAGGGGCAGCAGGTCAGTGCGGGTTTTGGAAAGTTGTTCCAGTGCCTCTTGCGCTGCCAGCATTACGCAGGTCTTGCCGGAGCCTGGCAAGCCAGTGAGCAAGATAGAACCATGTTTGGCTTGAATGGCTTCGATGAGCTCGTTGACGGATGGATTCGAAATGCTTTCACTTCCGATGTCTCGGCGCCATGACCGACCAATGGCAGAAGTGCTGTTGAATGAAGTACGAACCTTTGCCATGTCCATGGGAGGGCTCAGCATTGAGCCTGCTTTGTCCAGCAAGTCAGTCAGGTTATTCTTTGTCAGTCGATGCTGCGTAGAGCTATTTTCGCCATGGCCGCTAATGCGCATTCCGAGGTAGTCAAGGCGTGTCCATAAAGTGTTGTAAGCCGCCGAGCCGTTGCTTACCAACCGCCACAAACGTTCGCGCAGAAATGCCTCCATGCGATCCAGTCCGGGACTGATTTCAAACGCCGTACGTTGTAGGAAGTGGTAAGTTGAAAGATTCGACGCCTGCTCGACAAGGAGATTTCCTAGTTCAGTATCTGACTCCTGGAGGGCCTTGCCCAAATTAGCTTGGTAGGTCGCTTCATCGGCATAGTTGGTGCTGTACTCCCGTAATCTTGAGAGATCACCGAACGCGCTGCGCGAATAGAAGCGAATTTCCGCTGTCGGATCGCTGGTCAACAAGCTGATTGCCTTGCGCAATTCCTCGGCAAGGTCGGTGGTAGACCAGGCCTTATGCAGCGTCTGGTTTTTTTTGCATTGGCAGTAAATCTTGGTGCCATCTACTTTGCCGATTACCACATCGTCGACTGACCAGCTTACGGAATCTACTTCCAGCCACTGGTAACCAGGATCCGAAAGAACGCTCAACGCCCAGTCAAAGGCAACCAGCGTTTGGTAACCATCGCCTCGATTGGACTGAATCCCTGCTTTGCTCATTTGCTCGTCCTGTTTGATTACGACTGTCCCACAAAGAACTATTCAGCAGCCGAGCCGTGTCGCACTTTTTTCTCGGCACCATTAGCCGATGCGCCACGCGATATTAAAATTTGTCTACAACGCTCTTAAAAGTGGGGTGGTCTTTTTTCTTGCGTTGCGCCGGCCGATGGAGTATCGCGTCCGATGCCACATAACATTGTAGTTTCATTGGTTGCCAAAGCGGTCTGCGGAAATGAGTCGCTTCTGGCGTAGATTGACCGTTATTATGCGTGTTGTCACAGAGCATTCTGAAGGAGCTATTAAGCTTTAGCCAAGTAATGCTAGGCATGAGAATTTCACTCCTTCCCAGAGCCGGTTGGCTGGCAGTCCCAGTCTGTGCCGTCACCTATCCTCTCCGACGAGGAACAAGATGGAGCTTGCCCTGTTCACGGCTCTGCCCTTTTGTAAGGTTCGGGTCACCTAGGCTGCCGTCATCGACAGCGCTTGCGACTCCTAGTCGACGCTTGTGGACGATATTCGTCAAGCAGCGCGATATGGTAACGATAGCATCATCGTGAGGCGCGTGAGCGGGCGACCTCTTTAGTCCTCGATGCATGCCAGTAATTCTGGCAGCCGCAGCCGTTTGGCCTCCCGCATGATGCTTTTCAGGTAGTTCTTTATCCTGAGGACCACGTCGATGGTGCTGCGCTACGTCACGGCGGCCAGTGGCTGCATGAAGTCGTGGGTGTCAAACTTAACGATTGCTCTGGCACCGATCAAAGAGAACACATGGCTCTTCAACCGGCTGAATACAGTCTTGGCGTGGCCGAGCGCCCGCTTCGGCACCATGCTCGCTTGCCAGTCGAGCGCTACGCTTTCGAAGGTGCGGCCGTTGGTCACGGCTTGGTTGGCGTCTATGCCATTGGCGAGCTGCTGCTTGATCTCGAAGTACTTACGGCGTGCGTCGCCTAGGCCAACCTCATTAGCGCTGGTTACCCAAGTAATCCAACTGAACCCCAAAACGAAAAAACCCGCCAAAAGGCGGGTTTTTCGTGAATTCCAGAGATTTTGAAAGCCTTCTCTGGAACCTTATATGGTGCCGGCACCAGGAATCGAACCCGGGACCTACTGATTACAAGTCAGTTGCTCTACCAGCTGAGCTATACCGGCAATGGGGCGTCATTATAACGATCGTTTGGCGTGTGTAAACCACTTCCTTGCGATTGTTTGAAAATGACCTAAGTCACCGACCCAAAAGGGGAATTTTCTTACCAGCCGCGGTGGATGGTGGTGACGCTTGGCTCGGTCTTGCCGGGGTTGAAGAACAGCTTGTCGGTGTC
>NZ_JBJJMO010000110.1:0-5601 GCF_046231935.1 Pseudomonas sp. KCJK9111
CTTGAGCGCTACCACCTGGTATTCGCCTACATGCTTCCATTCGTATCAGGAGCGATTGGGACTAACGTTATTTCCGATGCGCTACTGAAACACCATACTTATGAGCGGTCTTTTTCTGCTTTAGAATTCCTTCAAGACCTTACGAAAATTGCTCTGATGCCAGTCGGTCTAGTTGTCGGCGTCGTTGTCAGTATAGTTTGGATCTTGCTTCTGCCGATAACTCCTGCTCGCCGCCTGCTTCGCTCTATGCTTCCTAAAGTTTGGCGCTGGATATTTCTGAAGACTTTAAAACTCAGCATTATTGCCCGAAATAATACTAGCTCGAAGCACGGCAATCTAAATCTAGAGCACGACGGCACTAGCTGAGAGTTTTTCTAATGTTTCATTGCGCTTAATTGCGATCAACTACAATCAGCCTGCAGGCTACATTAGTAATGGGTTTTGGCACGGTTTCGGGGTGGATGAGGGACCGCAGCGGGTTGAAAGCGGCCACCCAACCAATCGGATAGACCCAAAGCGGTGATAACAACAGCGTAGATAAGGCCTCTGCGGGCAGGCCGAACCGTCCATTGGGCTAATCAGCTCCGTTGCATCGAATCGTCAAAACAAATCCGAGTGGCGCTTACCGACGCATGGATGATCCGTTCTCACCGGCTCCACTCCTTATATCGAACACCTCTCAGATGCGTGTAACGCCACAGCGAATGTCAGTCACAATGGCCGGGCATACTCGAAACCTGCCGGATAAACCAGGCCGTTCGGAACAACCTGTTCACACCTTTATTGCGTAGATCGTGAAAGTGCAGATACTCCACGCCCAGCATCTTGCATGCCATGAACTAGGCCGTGCCAATTGAATCGGTGCCGTAAGGGAGATCTGCGTGCACAAACGTGGCAAGCTTTGCACAATCGCCCTCGCCCCATGCGGCAGATGTCACCACTCGTCGCTGCCGATCTCAATCATGTCCTTGACTGGGTGCCCTCCACGGTAGGCGATAGCGCCAGACACGGCCAACTCGGACTCTCGTCGCTTTGCCCAGACCTGTGCTGCCAGCTTGCGGACGAATGTCTGGGCTTCTTGATAGACT
The DNA here is from genome assembly GCF_046231935.1 of Pseudomonas sp. KCJK9111. Classification (NCBI taxonomy): domain Bacteria; kingdom Pseudomonadati; phylum Pseudomonadota; class Gammaproteobacteria; order Pseudomonadales; family Pseudomonadaceae; genus Pseudomonas; species Pseudomonas sp. KCJK9111. The sequence continues at coordinate 1,089 of NZ_JBJJMO010000110.1, forward strand.
AGGCCACCCTTTTTGTTAGGGCTGACTTGGACGGATAACCCAACCGTTCAACCAGCCTTTTTCCCTTGCTCTAATCGTTGCCATGATTTCCGGTGGTACAAGCGTTATTGGCCGGTGGTACATCGCACCAACGTCACACCAAGACGCCATAAAATCCCGGAAAAACGATTGAAAATGCGTAGACCAGAATGCCCCTAGAATCAGCCTCAAAGCCACAAAATACGTGCCCTGAGCCATCCCGCCGCTTCAGCGTTGCACCCATGATGGACTGGACCGACCGCCACTGCCGGTTCTTCCTGCGCCTGCTCTCCAAGCACACCCTGCTCTACACCGAAATGGTCACCACCGGTGCCCTGCTGCACAACGACGCCCAGCGTTTCCTGCGCCACGATGCCTCCGAGCACCCGCTGGCCCTGCAGCTGGGCGGCAGCGTGCCGGCGGATCTGGCGGCGTGTGCGCGGCTGGCTGAGGCCGATGGCTATGATGAGGTCAACCTCAATGTCGGCTGCCCCAGCGACCGGGTGCAGAACAACATGATCGGTGCCTGCCTGATGGCGCACCCGGCGCTGGTGGCCGATTGCGTGAAGGCCATGCGCGACGCCGTCTCGACACCGGTGACGGTCAAGCACCGCATCGGCATCAATGGCCGCGACAGCTATGCACAGTTGTGTGACTTCGTCGGGCAGGTGCGCGAGGCGGGTTGCCGCAGTTTCACCGTGCACGCACGCATCGCCATTCTCGAAGGGTTGTCGCCCAAGGAAAACCGCGAAGTGCCGCCGCTGCGCTATGACGTGGCCGCGCAGCTGAAAGCTGATTACCCGGACCTTGAGATCGTGCTCAACGGCGGTATCAAGACCTTGGCCGACTGCCATTCCCACCTCCAGACCTTCGATGGCGTGATGCTGGGCCGCGAGGCCTATCACAACCCGTACCTGCTGGCTGAGGTGGATCAACAGCTGTTCGGCAGCGTTGCACCAGTGGTCACCCGCACCGAAGTGCTGGCGCAGTTACGGCCTTACATCGTGGCGCATATGCAGGCAGGGGGTGCGATGCATCACGTGACCCGGCATATTCTCGGCCTGGCCCAGGGCTTCAAGGGCGCTCGCCGGTTCCGCCAACTGCTTTCGGCAGACATCCACAAGGCGGCCGAGCCGCTGGCCGTGTTCGACCAGGCCGTCGAGTTGCTGCAGGGGCGTTGAGGGCGCTGGCCTGTCACGCAAGTGCCTGCTGGTTGCGCGACACGATGCAAGGCCCGGCCTGAAGGGAACCTGGGAGACGGTGGGTACTCGAACACTCACCTCTCGTACAGCCGGGCCCTTGAGCGACCGTGGGGGCTGGGGTAATGTCGAGCCATTGCACAGGACAGAGCACGCCCATGACTTCCAAGCTGGAACAACTCAAGCAGTTCACTACCGTGGTCGCCGACACCGGTGACCTGGACGCCATCACGCGCCTGAAACCGGTAGATGCCACCACCAACCCGTCGCTGCTGCTCAAGGCTGCTGCCATTCCGGCCTATGCCGAGTTGCTCACGCGCGTGAAGGGCGAGGCCAACGGTGATGTGGACCAGGCCTGCGACATGTTCGCGGTGGCGGTGGGTTCGGGCATTTTGAAAGCCATCCCCGGGCGTATCTCGACCGAAGTGGATGCGCGGCTGTCGTTCGACGAGCCTGCCCTGCTGGCCAAGGCGCGCTCACTGATCGAGCTGTACGACAAGGCCGGTGTTGGCCGTGACCGTGTGCTGATCAAGCTGGCGTCTACCTGGGAAGGTATTCGCGCCGCCGAAAAGCTGGAGAAGGAAGGCATTCAGACCAACCTGACCTTGCTGTTCTCCTTCGCCCAGGCCCAGGCCTGCGCCGACGCCGGTGTGTTCCTGATTTCGCCGTTCGTGGGCCGGATCTACGATTGGTACAAGAAAAGCACGGGTAAGGAGTACACCGGTGCCGATGATCCAGGCGTACAGTCCGTCACGCGGATCTACAACTACTACAAGGCCAACGGCTACGACACCGTGGTCATGGGCGCCAGCTTCCGCAACACCAACCAGATCGAACAGCTCGCCGGTTGCGATCGCCTGACCATCAGCCCAGAGCTGCTGCAGCAGTTGAGCGAAGACCAGGGCGACCTGCCGCAGGTACTGAAGCCAGGCAATGCCGGGGAGCCCAAGCGTCAACTGAGTGAGAGCGAGTTCCGCTGGGACATGAACGAAGACGCCATGGCTACCGAGAAGCTGGCCGAGGGCATCCGCCAGTTTGCGCGCGATCAGGAGAAGCTTGAGAAGGTCATGGCTGAAAAAGGCTGATCCAGCCATGTTGGGGCGAGACAGCTTTGCCGGGGGCTTTCTGGGCCGCGATGCGGCGGGGTAGCCCGAACTTTATACGTTTGAGCTCATATCGCCGGGCCCGCTGCGCGGGCCATCGCGGCACGAGACCGCTCCTACAGGTAACGCGTAATGCTCAGGACAGCTTTGGCCGTTCGGAGCACTTGCACTGCATCTGGATGCTTGAGTTTTGCCTGGGAGCATTCCCGGCCGTGCTGGGCGGCGCAGCAGGCCCAGGACTTCAACGTCGCGGTCCTACCATCGGGCTACCGCCCTGTTTGCACTACTTCTGAACCGGCTCATAAAGGCTCACGGCACTCGCATCCACCTTTTTCGGCAACAGCCCTTCACGATAGAAGGCATCGGCGATGCGCTGCTGCTCGCCCAGGTTCTCTGGCTTGACCGGCTGTACGTCGTAACTGCGCCGGGCGTTGGCCTGTTGCACCGTGGCACTGTCCAGGTTGCCCCACAGTGGGCCGAGAATGCGCGCGGCCTGGGCCGGGTGGGCTTTGGTCCAGGTGCCGGCCTCACGCAAGGCGAGGTACACCTGCTGCAGCACCTCAGGATGAGCCTTGGCATAGTCGCTGCCCGCCAGGTAGTAGCGCTGATAGCTGGCCAACTCACTCCCATCGGCAAGTATGCGTGCATTTTGCTGACGTTGGGCGCTGGCCACATAAGGGTCCCACGTCACCCAGGCATCGACCTTGCGGTTCTCGAACGCGGCGCGGCCATCGGCCGGTATCAGGTAGGCGGGGCTGATGTCCTTGAACGTGAGCCCCGCCTGGGCCAGCGCCTGGATCAGCAGGTAATGGCTGCCTGCTGCCTTGGTCACGGCCACGCGCTTGCCCTTGAGGTCGGCCAAGGTCTTGAGGGTCGAATCCGCAGGTACCAAGATAGCCTGAGCGGTCGGCGACGGTGTCTCGCGGGCGAAGTACGTAAGCTTTGCACCTGCTGCCTGGGTGAACACAGGCACAGTGTCGGCAACATCCGCCGAAATATCGACATTGCCCAGGTTCAGCGCTTCCAAGAGCGGCAATCCGCTTGGAAATTCATGCCACGTGACGCGAATGCCCTCGGCCCGCAGGCGCTGCTCCAGGCTGCCACGGGCCTTGAGCAGCGTCAGCAGGGTCGAGGATTTCTGATAACCGATGCGCAACGTTTGGTCGGCGTTCGCCAGGTTTGGCAGCACCGTGCTGGCCAATAGCGCCAGGCAAAGCCTGCGTAGTGTGATCACGCTCATCAGGATATCTCCGGGTCAAGGTTGCGCAGTCAGCTTGGTGCTTTCAGGAACGGTAAAGCCGCTGGCGAAAGTGGGTGCCACTTCAAGGCGTTCAGTCATCAGCCCGTGGGCATGGTAAAAATCGGCCGTCTCCTGCTGAGTGGCGATGGTTTGGGGGTCGATCACCTGCCAGCGCAAGTGACGACGCTCAAATTGCAGACGGGCCGCGTCCTGGGGGAAGCCGATGATGGCGGCAAGGGTTTTCGAGTAACTGTCCAGGTGCTGGTTGGCCCAGACCTGCGCCTCGGCCAGGCGGTTGAGGTAGTCCTGCACTGCAGCCTGCCGTGCAGGTTCGCTCAACGCCTTGTCGGTAGCGGCGAGGAAGCTGTTCCCACTGGAAAGACCCCGCCCATTGACCAGCACCCTTCCCTGCCCACTGAGTTCAGCCAGCGCGGTGTAAGGCTCCCAGGTGGCCCAGGCGTCTACCGAGCCGTTGGCCAGAGCGATCTTGGCATCCACCGGCCCGAGAAACCGCAACTGCACATCCTTTTCGCTCAGCCCGACCTGCGCCAAGGCCTTGAGTGCCAGATGATGCCCGATGGAACCTCGCCCGGTTGCAATGCGCTTGCCCTTGAGTTCAGCCGCTGTGCGCACCGGCGAATCGGGCCTGACCAGCAGCGCGGTACCGTAGGGGTCAGACTTGTCGACCGCCACGGCCTTGACCGGCGCCCCTGAGGCAAGCACGAACAGCAGCGGCGCATCACCAATGATGCCGGCATCGATCGCACCGGCATTGAGCGCTTCGGCGAGGGGCGCAGCTGCGGGGAATTCCGCCCACTGGATGTCGTAGGGTAGATCGCGCAGGGCGTCAGCCGCCTCCAGCTGGGCCCGCATGTTGCCCTTTTGATCACCGATGCGCAGGGTCAGGCGCTCCGAGGCGCTGGCCTGGCCCATCAACAGGATGGCTGCCGCCA
>NZ_JBJJMO010000111.1:0-4844 GCF_046231935.1 Pseudomonas sp. KCJK9111
AGAGGCAACCGACGTAAGTCTTAAGCCTCGTAAAATTGACGTTGATGAGCATTATGCAAGACTTCTTTCCCGTGGCTTGTGCCGACATGCTCGCGCGTGTAGGCATGCTGGTGAAGGCACAGCGTTTGGCGCTAGGTATTCGGCAGGCGGACATCAAGGCCGCTATTGGCATATCGCCGCACCTGTTGCGCAAGGTCGAACAGGGCTCGCCTCACGTAGACCTGCGCTCCTTCATGCTGGTGCTATGGCGGCTTGGCATCAACGATACGGTCTTCCGAACGCTCGAGGACGTTGAGCACAGCGCCCAGATGGCCCGTTTCGTTCAGCTGGAGGATGACCCTGAGCAACTTTCAGCCCGACGCGTGCGCCTTCCCAAACCCAAGCCTGAGGCGTTCTGATGCAACGTGCCTACATCTACATGGAGCATCCCGAGAGCGGCCAAGTAGTCACCCTCGGCCGCCTGAGCCTGAAGGGCAGACTGGGCGAATTCGTCTACGCACCCGAATACGTGGCGCAGGGCGGATGGGTACCAGACCCGATCCACTACCCGCTGCGTGCCGAACCCTACACGGGCATCACACGTAACCGGGGCATACCTGGCTTCATCAACGATGCGATGCCGGACGGTTGGGGGGAGCGCTTGCTGCATCGGGTTTATGGGCAAGCTTTGAGCACGCTGGACTTTCTGCTCAAGTCTCCTAACAACGATCGCGTCGGCAACCTGATGGCGGGGCGAGCCCGCACGCCCGACGAAGGCACTGGCGAGGGTACCATCCCGAGCCTGAACGGCCTGGCCAAGTTCATCGCGGCATGTGAGGCGGTTTATGATGGGCAACTGACTGCCGAGGCGACCACTGCCTTCTTGATGGCCAGTGGCGTCTTTCACCGCTCTACGATGTTCTGCCAATGCTCGATGAGGGGCCGGCCAAGGCTTTGGCCATGGCCGTCGGGCGCGAAGGCAGCCAAATCAGCAGGTTAAACCTGCTGAGCCATCATGCCCACTTTGGGCTGGCGCGGGACCAAGCCGAGCATGTGCTCGAAGAGGTCGCCAGCTGGGTACCTGCGCTTCGCGACCACTACGCCACCTTCCTCGCGGGTGCGGACCTGGACAGCGCATGCGCAGCGGCGAGCAGTGATCGGATGCTCAGTTGATTTCGCAGCGGGGTCTTTGGGGCAATCAGACCATAAGGGCCAACAGCGCGGCGGCCAAGGCTGGCGGCATGATCAGCAGACCCAGGCGCAGGAATTGCCAGGCGCTGACAGACTCGCCTTCACGTCGAATAGCCACCAGCCACAGCAGGGTTGCAAGGGACCCGGTGATGGACAGGTTCGGACCCAGATCGACGCCGATCAGCAACGCGGCGGTGGTTTGCCGAGGCAGGTGGGCGATATCAACCATTGAGCCGGCAATCAGCCCGGTCGGTAGGTTGTTCATCAAGTTGCTTGCCACGGCCACACCCACCCCAGCGGTCCAGCTCGCAGCGGCCTGAGACCGCTGCTCCATGGTCATGAGCATGTGCGCCAAGTGTTCGATCACGCCTGTCTGGGCCACAGCTTCGACCAATACGAACAAGCCCGCAACCAATGGCAGTACACTCCAGGCCACGTGCCGCATAACGGGCATCGGGCTGCGCCGTTGGCGCAAATGAATCAGCGCGGTGGTCGCGACACCAGCGCTGAAGGTAGGCAGGCCCAAGGGTACGTCCAGTGCCGAAGCACCCAATAACACGCAAGCAGTCAGCGCAATACCCCATGCACACAGACGGGCACCGGCTGAAAGAGGCTGTGTTTGCACAGCCATGGCAAGCGGTTGGCAGATTTGGCGGCGTTGGGTAATACGCAACATGAGATAGGTCGCCATGATGGCTGCCAATGAAGGCAAAGTGAACTGCCTGAGCCAGTCCCACAAGGGCGGCATCTGGCTGCCGAAAACCACTAGGTTGGCGGGATTGGAAATGGGCAGGACAAAGCTTGCGGCATTGGCGATGAACGCACAGATGAACAGATAGGGCAGGGGCTCAGCCTTGGCGGCCTTGCAGGCTGCATACACTGCCGGGGTAAGAACCACGGCAGTGGCATCGTTCGAGAGAAAGACGGTCACCAGAGTGCCGACCAGGAAAACCAGATTGAACAGGCGCTGGCCAGAGCCCCGTGCATGTCCTACGGCGTAACGGGCTACCCAATCGAAAAGGCCTTCCTGACGGGCCACTTCGGCCAGCACCATCATGCCAATTAGAAACAGGTAAACGTCGCCGCCCTTGGCCACGGCGGCCAAAGCGTTCATCGGCGCAATCAGCCCAAATAGCACGAGTGCGATGGCGCCACCCAGCGCCCAGATAAATTCCGGCACTCTGAAAGGTCGGAGTATGACGCCGGCGGTGGCCAGGGCCGAGACGATCCAGATGATCAATGAGGTTTGGCTCAGGTGCATGAAGGGTTCAGTTTCCGGCGGCTGACGGTATTGAGGAGGAGGGCGCATCGCCCTGACGCGGGTGGGTTTCGGGCAAGGCGACCAGCACAAGCAAGAAGGCGCAGGCTGCAATACCGGCCAGCGTCAGGAACGCGGCATTATAGCCCGCCGCTTGGACGACGAACCCGGCCAGACCAGGGCTTAGCGCCGCACCAAGACCGAACACGGCGGTAAGCGCCCCAAGGCTGACGTTGAACCGTCCGGTGCCCTCGGTGAGGTCCTTGACGATGATCGGGAACAACGCCCCGAAAATGCCGGCGCCAATGCCGTCGAGTAACTGCACGCCTACAAGCCAGAAGGGATTGTCCGACAAGGTGTAGAGGGCGCCGCGCAGTGGGAGTATCAGGAACCCCACGAGCATGAACGGCTTGCGCCCCCATTGTTCGGCACGCGCCCCGACCAACAGCGCCATCGGTACCATGACCAGCTGGGCTGCCACGATGCAGGCCGAGGTCAGCGGCGTGGCCAGGCGCAGGTCGACCTGGGAGAGCTTCTGGCTTACCAATGGCAGCATGGCCGCATTGGCCAAGTGGAACAAAGCGCAGCAGATCGCGAAGAGTAGCAATGTGCGGTTATGCAAAAGCAGCGCAAAGCCAGCCGGATTGTCTTGATCGTTCGGGCCATGGGCCAGGCCGCGAGCCACGTGGTGGTCGATGGCGGCGCCCGGCACGCATGCTACCGCGATGACGCTGGCCACGGTCAAGGCAGCCATCAAATAGAACACCACTACTGGGCCATAAAGGTAGGCGAGCCCACCGGCCAGTAGTGCAGAGAACGCATTGCCAGCATGGTTGAAGGTTTCATTGCGCCCTACGCGTCGCGTGAACGCCTTCGGTCCGGTCAGCCCCAGCGAGATGGCAGCGATCGCCGGCGCGAACACGGAGCCGGCCAGTGCGCTTACAGTTTGGGTAACAGCCACCCAGGTAAATGATGTGATGAAAGGCAACAGCACACAGCTCCCGGTTACCAGGACTGCCGCGATGACCACCACGGCACGCTTGGCGGGCGTACGGTCAATCAGGGCACCGGCGGGCGTTTGGGCGAGCAGGGCAGTGACACCGGCAATCGTCATGACCAGCCCTATGCTTGCGGGCTGCCATTGATGAACGGCAAGCAGGTAGATGGCAAGGTACGGTCCGAGTCCGTCACGTACATCGGCAAGGAAGAAGTTCAACCAGTCAAGCGAGCGATGCGGGGCGGATTGCCTAGGGTTTTCCAAGGACGTGCTCTCGAGAGGGCCACGCAGCCATCGCTGGCGTGGGCCAGGAGGTGGACGGCGGGCGAGTGGTGGCGCTGGGGTGTCTCTGGCAAAGACTGTGCTTTGCGATAATAGGTTCCAGAGACGGATTTGAGTTGTCTTGGGGGTGAAGGCCAAGAATCAGTGAGGTATGAGATGACAGGCCTGGTCATCAGGGCATCATCAGATGAAAAGCTTGGGAAGGTAGGGCTGGCTACAACGATACGGAGGATTATTTTATAACTAAACTAAATGAATATTTAGTTTAGTTATCACCTGCGGTTATATTAGTTTAGGGCAGGAGACGCCCTAACCATACGGTTAGTCCTCCAGATTCTGGATCTTCAACAACGTGATCGAGTACCTCGAACCCGTTGATGCGCAACTGATCGGCGTATTCATTGGCACTTAAGCTGGCGTGATACAACGTTTCGCCTTCGAATCTACCCAATGCTTCACCGTATGAAGGCCCACTCGTGAACATGAGCAACGCCCCTGGAGCCGCGTGACGACGGAAAACCGGGAACATCCCGCGCTGATCTGAGGGTTTGAGATGGAAAATGCTGTTCCAAGCAATGATCGCGTCGAATTGACGACCCAATGCAAGCGCGCGCATGTCTGCGTGAATCCATTGCTGTTCAGGAAACTGTGCACTGCAAAGGGTCAGCATCTGGTTGGAGGAATCTACACCCACAATGCGGGCGCCGATCCCGACCAGATGTTGCGCCACAGGTTGGCCAGAGCCGCAGCCCAGATCTAAAACAGTTGCTGACGGCCTCAACAAGGCCCCGAAACGCTCAATCCATTTGCGATCGGTGAAGTGATTGGCACGTTTTTGGTGCCAGGTGAATGCATGGCGATCGTAGAGGTCGATGATGTGGTCAGCTGATCGATGGTGGGACATGGGAAGAGGGTTTCCGTGAGCGGTCTTACAGGAGGACGCTGTATGCGGTTCGTGGGTTCGAATGTACCCCAGGATGGCATCGAACAGGAAATATCTAGGTGCGCATAATGTGTATTATGTTAAATATTAGATAAGCTTGTTGGACTGAGTGTGTCACCAGCTGTGACTGGTCTAAGAAAATGAGAAGCGTCGACGCGAAAAAAGATACTGAGTAATCAAGCACGTAGCCTCTC
>NZ_JBJJMO010000112.1:0-4802 GCF_046231935.1 Pseudomonas sp. KCJK9111
ATTTGCTTGGGGCTGCCACGGCTTGTGGCAAGCCTCGAAAAAATATTTTCCTCTAGAACTAACTTTGGGCTTGGGGTATTGCTTAGCTTCCGCATTTTTCGTCTTCGTTTCCTTTCTGGCTGACATACACCAAAGCGCTGCGACTATGCAAGGCGAGAGTCAGAACATATCAAGATCACTGTAAGATATAGCGAGAAAAAGCCGTAGCCATTAAGTGGGACGACCAGTAAATCCGAGGTTTCCGAGCTGTGGCAAGCAACGAGATAGAGCGCGCCCTCCATCACTAGAAAGGCTGATGGTACTGTGGGGGGCTAGACCGAGTTGCGGCTCGCTTCAAGCCAGCAATCGTCCTCCAATGGCAGCTATGGCACGAAAGCGGTCAGTATCGTGTCCGGGATTAGGGCAATCCGACCGTTGCCATCCAGCCCATTGAGAGAGCAAGTCAATGGCCGCCGATTGTAGGAGGCCATCAACGCTAAGTCGCTAAGGTGGGTTCGACTGGGTGCAGACGCGGATTCAGCCATATAGTTCGCTGTAGACAGCTGAAAATGATCCTGGATCGCAGTCTTGTATCAGCCGCACGTCACATCTCATTCAATTGCGCACGCTCTTTGCGCGCCGCATCCCGCTGCTGGTCTATCTAAAGGGCTAGATCGGCAATGTGTATGCCCATAGCGCTCTTCTGGCTCAATTCAAGTCGGGTGATAGGCAGCTTGATTTCCCCGGGCAGCACCTTGCGTTGGAATATGAGCGGCATGAGGTGCGTAATGTAGTCAGCGCATACCTGTTCGAGTGAGATGATCGACGTACCGTTGTACTACACCATCAAACCAGAGGCTGGGATCACGGCTGCCCCTCCTGTCGACGGCATGTTAAGCACCAGTCACCTGGCCTAGCGCCTCGGCAACACGGCTGAGCTGCTCGATCATCCGGTCTACGCATCGTTGTCGGCTGGCTGGTTCTGGCAGAAAGAGGGACTGAATAACGTCGCGCACAAAGGCGACCTCTTGGCCATCACCAAGCGCTTCAACGGCGGTACCAATGGCCTGGAGGATCGAAAGGCCATCTACGCGCGAGCGCTTGAGGTGCTGCAGTGAACGGGTGGGTCTCCCGCCTATTGGCTGTCGCGGCGCTGCTGCTCGCCTGTGCGGTTGGCGCTCGAGCAGCTTGGGTTTGGCAGGCTAACGCATACAACGCGCAGCTTGCTGGGCAGGCCGACGATTACCGCAAGCAGCTGGCAGAGAAGGATCGTATCAACGGCCTAGAGCGGGAGAGGGCGGCTGCCGCCGCGCTCGATCATCTAGCTGAACAACAGCAAGCCCGTAGCGCCCTGGAGGCTCGCCTGCAGGCCCAGGCACAAAACCACTGGAAGGAGATGGAAGATGCGCAACAAACTCAAGCTCGCCTGCGTGACCGGCTTGCTACCACTGATCTGCGGCTGTCAGTCCTCGTCGACTCAGGTGCCGTTGCCAGCTCGGGTTGTGTCGGTGGGCTGCGAGAAACCGCCGGCACCGGAGGCGTGGTACCTAGCGCCATTCGCGCCCAACTTGACCCAGCGCATGCTCAACGAATTATCGCCATCACCGATAAAGGCGACCGCGGGTTGATCGCCTTGCAGGCCTGCCAGGCCTACGTCCGCGAAATCACCAAGCAGTAAAAGAGGCGAGCCGGGAAGGATGCGTCAACATCCAGCCCGGCCCACCGAACCCGCAGACCCTTCCTGCAAGTCCAGCCGTGGCCTCTGCCTTGTGCACAAAGCGCGGCGAGCCTAACACCTGTTTATCTATACATTAAAGGCTTGCATACCTATGACCTCACCAATCATCCCCTGGATGGGTGGCAAACGCCGCCTGGCCGACCGCTTGATCCCCCTCTTTCCCCCTCATGAATGCTACGTCGAAGTCTTCGCTGGCGGTGCCGCGTTGTTCTTCATGCGCCCCCAGCCCGCCTCCGTGGCGGTGCTGAACGATTTGAACGGTGACCTGGTCACCCTCTACCGCGTTGCGCAGAACCACCTCGAAGAATTCATGCGCCAGTTCAAATGGGCGCTCAGCTCCCGCCAGATCTTCGAGTGGCAGAAGATGACGCGCCCCGAGACCCTCATCGATATCCAGCGTGCTGCCCGTTTCTTCTACCTGCAGCAGCATGCCTTCGGCGGCAAGGTCACCGGGCAAACGTTCGGTACCGCCACCACTGGGCCGGCGATCAACCTGCTGCGCATCGAGGAGAACCTGTCCGCCGCGTGGCAGCGCCTCGCCGGCGCCTACGTCGAGAACCTGTCCTGGCTCGCCTGCGCCGAGCGCTACGATCGAGCGCACACGTTCTTCTACATGGATCCCTCATACTGGCAGACAGCCGGCTACGGCGTCGACTTCCCCTTCGAGGAGTACGAGCGCATGGCTGACTTCATGCGGCGCTGCAAGGGTAGGGTGATGGTCAGCATCAACGACCATCCAGACATCCGGCGGGCATTTGAGGGTTTCCATTTCGAGTGCCAAGATATCCGCTACAGCAACACGAACCAGCGTCAGACCAAGGCGGAGATAACAAGGGAGCTGGTGATCATGAACTGGCAGCCGGCGTCATTAGGCAGCCTGTTCTGAGGATGTCCAGGTCCGGTGCTTTGATGCAGCTGTAGGTACCTTGAGGAGTTGTCGGGCGTTGGCTTGCTAGGCTCGGTTCTCAGAGAACTGGAGCGCGACTAGCTTGAATGTGATGATGGCATAGTGACATCTTGCCCGCGTCCGTCTAGCATTCATCGCCTTAGCAAGACCTTCGCCCGCGTCCATCTCCAGATTGGTATATCATTCCTGCTTTTAGCTCCAATGAATGCTTGGTTTGTGAGGGAAAGTAGACAGTTTCGATTGGTAGGTCAGTCGATGGGTGCTTGCCGCTTACAAGTGTATTTCCAAGTAAGATAAATAATGTAACTGCGGGACTATGTGGCCTTGTTGAACTTGAATGAAGATGCCGTTGCCAGTCGGCTTGAAAAGCCAAAAAGTCTGCATGAGGTCGCTAGCGACAAGTACTCTCCATTTGTGGAAAAGATGCAAGGGCTGTTAGTTTCTGGAGCTAATACTGGTCAGCATATAGAAAGGCGTTCAATAGTGAACGTTGTTGATATGAATGTTACATGTGCAGCGGAAGAGCTAATACCCCATAATATTCGGGCTAGCCAAGGGATATTCTTCACGGGTGATCAAATTGCTGAGAAGATAGCTCTGTCTCTGTTCGATGATATAGATGCGGGCGCTTCCTTTTTTGATCCGTCTTGTGGTGCAGGAAATTTACTGCTAGCCGTTGCTAAGCGCTTCCCAATAAAAAAATGCTTGAAAGATACTGTTGAGTTTTGGGGCGGACGGTTTGGTGGGTGTGATTTAAATGAAAGTTTTATTCTGGCAACAAAACTAAGGCTAGTGGCTTTGGCGTGTCAGCGTCATGGCGTGCACGAAATATCTAAGGCTGAACTTAATACGTGTCTTCAGTTTTTTTCTTTCTTTCATGTTGGTGATTATCTTGGTACCGCCCTTGGCGCGGATTTTGATTGCATAGTGGCGAACCCACCTTTCGGTCATATAGCAGCGTCTCAGGATGTAAGCTGGAGTACTGGAAAGACTCAGCAAGCAGGTGTGTTTGTTGCTCAGGCGCTGCATGTTGGTAAGCCTGGGCAAAAAATTGCCGCAGTACTTCCGGATGTACTTCGCTGCGGTACTCGTTACAATAAGTGGCGTAATTTAGTCGAGGCAGAATCTTCAATCACTGCCGTAGATGTGTACGGGCGTTTTTCTAAGAGTGTGGATGTTGACGTATTTTTGTTGTCGGTCATCGTGGGGGCGCGGTTCATAGATAGTCATGCTGATATATGGCAATCTGTGGTTGGAAATGATTCCCCGGCTTTTGTCAAACTCAAGGAACTGTTTGAGGTGCGAGTTGGTCCTGTAGTCCCGCACAGACTGAAAGATCAAGGCGTGCGAGTGCCATATTTGACTACGCAAGAAGCCCCGCCATTCTCAACGGTGGCTGAACTGCCTGAAATAAATTTCTCAGGTACCCTTTACTCGCCACCATTTGTTGTCGTTAGAAGAACCTCAAGTCCAAGCGATAAAAATCGCTTGGTCCCCTCGCTAGTCCAAGGCTATGGACCCCTTGCAGTGGAAAACCATCTTCTGATTATCAGTCCAAGAGATCGAGATATTCGAAGCTGCTTAGTACTAATGGATGACTTGAAAGACCCGCGAATTAATGAATGGTTGAATGCAGTTAGTCGATGCCGACATTTAACTACTAAAGTCCTAGCGGATATAGATATCGTCAGGGAGCGCTATGAGTAGTGTGCATTTTAGATTTTCTCCAAATATTTTAGTTAGGCTTGGTGAAGAGCTGAACCAAGGTGCAGATCAAAGCATATTGGAATTGATTAAGAACTCGTATGATGCGGATGCAACAAAGTGTGTGGTAGAGCTAACAGATACTGGGCTGCCGGGTGGGAAAATCGTTGTAACTGACGATGGTAACGGCATGACTAGCCCTAACATCAAAGACTCCTGGCTGGTTTTAGGGAAGTCAAGTAAGAACAGCCATCAAACTACAGTTTTGGGTCGCACGCCTTCTGGTAGTAAGGGGCTGGGGCGTCTCGCTGCTTTAAGAATGGGGCGGACTGTAAATCTTGAGTCTACTGTTGGTGATAAAGGTGTTACAAGTGTATTGAAGGTCAATTGGGATGCTTTCGATATCGCGGATACAGTTGAAGACGTAGATCTCAAAATTGAAGAAATTAGATCCGGTAGGCCTGCAGGTACACG
>NZ_JBJJMO010000113.1:0-4770 GCF_046231935.1 Pseudomonas sp. KCJK9111
TCCGCCTGCTGTAGCACGTGTCGGAGGTGCAGTGAAGGGTTCAGCGTTGACTGGATTTCAGTACAAAGGCTGAATCAGAAAATTTCAGAGGGGTTGAGTGCACAATGAGCTCATCCGGGCCTTGTGCACTCAATCAACATCGCTTGTAGCATGAGGGTTCAGTTTAGTGTTGGTGGAAAAAACTTCAGCCGGAGGTGAAAACCTGCGCGCTTGAAGATCAATCCCAGCTCAACGCCCCACCGGTCTGATACTCGATCACCCGCGTCTCAAAGAAGTTCTTCTCCTTCTTCAAGTCCATGATCTCGCTCATCCACGGGAACGGGTTGGTCGTGCCTGGGTACTCTTCCTTCAGGCCGATCTGCGTCAGGCGACGGTTGGCGATGAACTTGAGGTAGTCCTCCATCATCGCCGCGTTCATGCCCAATACCCCGCGTGGCATGGTGTCACGGGCGTATTCGATCTCCAGCTGGGTCCCTTGCAGGATCATCTGGGTGGCTTCTTCCTTCATCGCCGCATCCCACAGGTGCGGGTTTTCGATCTTGATCTGGTTGATCACGTCGATACCGAAGTTCAAGTGCATCGACTCGTCACGCAGGATGTACTGGAACTGCTCGGCCACGCCAGTCATCTTGTTGCGGCGGCCCATCGACAGGATCTGAGTGAAGCCGCAGTAGAAGAAGATGCCTTCCAGCACGCAGTAGTAGGCGATCAGGTTGCGCAGCAGTTCCTTGTCGGTCTCGACGGTGCCGGTGTTGAATTCCGGATCGGAGATGGCGCGGGTGTACTTAAGGCCCCAGGCCGCTTTTTTCGCGACCGACGGGATCTCGTGGTACATGTTGAAGATCTCGCCTTCATCCATGCCCAGCGACTCGATGCAGTACTGGTAGGCGTGGGTGTGGATCGCCTCCTCGAAGGCCTGGCGCAGGATGTACTGGCGGCACTCGGGGTTGGTGATCAGGCGGTATACGGCCAGGGCCAGGTTGTTGGCAACCAGCGAGTCGGCCGTGGAGAAGAAGCCCAGGTTGCGCATGACGATGCGGCGCTCGTCTTCGGTCAGGCCGTCCTGGCTCTTCCACAGGGCGATGTCGGCGGTCATGTTGACCTCCTGCGGCATCCAGTGGTTGGCGCAGCCGTCGAGGTACTTCTGCCAGGCCCAGTCGTACTTGAACGGGACCAGTTGGTTGAGGTCGGCGCGGCAGTTGATCATGCGCTTCTCATCCACCGCCACACGGGCGGAGGAGCCTTCCAGCTCAGCCAGGCCTTCGGCAACGTCCAGGGCGTCCAGGGCCGCCTTGGCGCGCTTGACGGCCTCGGAGTCCGACGCCGTGGCGGCGCGAGCTTCCAGGGCCGCGGCACCGCCGGCGCTGTCGAGCTTGTCGAGGGTGGCGGCGGCGTGTGCCTGCGCAGGGGTATTGCCTTTGGCGGCGATTTCGCCGTCATCTTCTTTATCGAATTCGTCCCAGCTCAGCATGGTGAGAGTCTCCTGCTCGAGGGCCATCTGTGGAGTATGGCCGGTAGATCTTGGTTGCGGTGCGGTGCACGCAAATCAGCGGTGCCCGTGGCGGGCTGGCCCCAGCGGCGTGGCTGCGGCTTTTGTATCGAGTAGCGGGGCGGCAGCGCCACACCCGCAGGCTTGCATACGGCTCTACAAAAAAGAGGCTTCCCGCAGGAAGCCTCGGCCTGGCCTTACTGGCAGGCTTCGCAGTCCGGCTCGTCGATCGCGCAGGCCTTGGGCACTGGCGCAGGGCCGGCTGCCTGGACCGGGGCGCTGTCGCCACCGCTGGACACGGCGTTGAGCTTGCCGGTGTTGATGGTCGACTTCTCGGTGCTGGTAGCGGCCAGGGCACGGAGGTAGTAGGTGGTTTTCAGACCACGGTACCAGGCCATGCGGTAGGTCACGTCCAGCTTCTTGCCCGAGGCACCGGCGATGTACAGGTTCAGCGATTGAGCCTGGTCGATCCACTTCTGACGACGGGAAGCGGCGTCGACGATCCACTTGGTTTCCACTTCGAAGGCCGTGGCGTACAGATCCTTGAGCTCTTGTGGAATACGCTCGATCTGCTGTACCGAACCGTCGTAGTACTTCAGGTCGTTGATCATGACCGAGTCCCACAGGCCACGGGCCTTGAGGTCACGAACCAGGTACGGGTTGATCACGGTGAACTCGCCCGACAGGTTCGATTTCACGTACAGGTTCTGGTAGGTCGGCTCGATCGACTGCGACACGCCAGTGATGTTGGCGATGGTTGCGGTTGGCGCGATGGCCATGATGTTCGAGTTACGAATACCTTTCTGTACACGGGCACGGACCGGCGCCCAGTCCAGGGTTTCGTTCAGGTCGACGTCGATGTACTTCTGGCCACGGGCCTCGATCAGGATCTGTTGCGAGTCCAGCGGCAGGATACCTTTGGACCACAGCGAGCCCTGGAACGTCTCGTAGGCACCGCGCTCGTCGGCCAGGTCGCAGGAGGCCTGGATGGCGAAGTAGCTGACCGCTTCCATCGACTTGTCGGCGAATTCGACGGCAGCGTCGGAGCCGTAGGCGATGTGCTGCAGGTACAGCGCATCCTGGAAGCCCATGATGCCCAGGCCCACCGGACGGTGCTTGAGGTTCGAGTTACGCGCTTGCGGCACCGAGTAGTAGTTGATGTCGATCACGTTGTCGAGCATGCGCACGGCCGTGTTGACGGTGCGTTGCAGCTTGGCGGTGTCGAGCTTGCCATCGACAATGTGGTTCGGCAGGTTGATCGAGCCCAGGTTGCAGACCGCGATCTCGTCCTTGTTGGTGTTCAAGGTGATCTCGGTGCACAGGTTCGAGCTGTGCACCACGCCCACGTGCTGCTGAGGCGAGCGCAGGTTGCACGGGTCCTTGAAGGTCAGCCATGGGTGACCGGTCTCGAACAGCATCGAGAGCATCTTGCGCCAAAGGTCCTTGGCCTGGATGGTCTTGAATACCTTGATCTTGTTGTACTCGGTCAGGGCTTCGTAATACTCGTAGCGCTCTTCGAAGGCCTTGCCGGTCAGGTCGTGCAGGTCTGGCACTTCCGAGGGCGAGAACAGGGTCCACTTGCCGTCGTCGAAGACACGCTTCATGAACAGGTCAGGGATCCAGTTGGCAGTGTTCATGTCGTGGGTACGACGGCGATCATCACCGGTGTTCTTGCGCAGCTCGATGAATTCTTCAATGTCCAGGTGCCAGGTTTCCAGGTAGGCACACACAGCGCCCTTGCGCTTGCCGCCCTGGTTGACCGCAACAGCGGTGTCGTTCACGACTTTGAGGAACGGCACGACGCCCTGGGACTTGCCATTGGTGCCCTTGATGTAGGAGCCCAGTGCACGCACCGGCGTCCAGTCGTTGCCCAGGCCACCTGCGAATTTGGACAGCATGGCGTTGTCGTGGATCGCGTGGTAGATGCCCGACAGGTCGTCCGGGACGGTGGTCAGGTAGCAGCTCGACAGCTGCGGGCGCAGGGTGCCGGCGTTGAACAGGGTCGGGGTCGAGGCCATGTAGTCGAAGGACGACAACAGGTTGTAGAACTCGATCGCGCGCGCTTCCTTGTCCTTTTCTTCCAGTGCCAGGCCCATGGCCACGCGCATGAAGAACACCTGTGGCAGCTCGAAGCGCACGCCATCCTTGTGGATGAAGTAGCGGTCGTACAGGGTTTGCAGGCCCAGGTAGGTGAACTGCTGGTCACGCTCGTGATCGATGGCCTTGCCCAGGCGCTCCAGGTCATAGGCTGCCAGTGCCGGGTTGAGCAGCTCGAACTCCACGCCCTTGGCGACGTAGGCCGGCAGGGCCTTGGCATACAAGTCGGCCATTTCGTGGTGCGTGGCGCTGTCGGCGACGTTCAGGAAGGCCAGGCCTTCGGCGCGCAGGGTGTCCATCAGCAGGCGAGCGGTGACGAACGAGTAGTTCGGCTCACGCTCGACCAGGGTGCGAGCAGTCATCACCAGGGCGGTGTTGACGTCCTTGATGGCCACGCCGTCGTACAGGTTCTTCAGGGTTTCGCGCTGGATCAGGTCGCCATCGACTTCGGCCAGACCTTCGCAGGCTTCGCTGATGATGGTGTTCAGGCGCGCCATGTCCAGCGGCGCCAGGCTGCCGTCGGCCAGGGTGATGCGAATGCTTGGGTGCGGCTCGACCACGGCGTCGGTGCTGACGCGGGTGGCGCGCTCCTTGGCGCGCTGCTCACGGTAGATGACGTAGTCACGGGCGACTTTCTGCTCGCCGGCGCGCATCAGGGCCAGTTCGACCTGGTCCTGGATTTCTTCGATGTGGATGGTGCCACCCGATGGCATGCGACGCTTGAATGTGGCCGAGACCTGCTCGGTCAGGCGCGCGACGGTGTCGTGAATGCGCGACGAAGCGGCGGCGGTACCGCCTTCAACTGCGAGGAACGCCTTGGTGATGGCCACGGTGATCTTGTCGTCGGTGTAAGGGACGACAGTACCGTTACGCTTGATCACACGCAGTTGGCCAGGGGCAGTGGCGGCCAGATCCTGATTGGATTCGGCAACCTGCGGGGCCTTGGCCTGCGGGTTCTCGCGAGTCGTGTCGGTTTGCATGGGTGGGTGTCTCCACAGTTTCTATATTGATCAGGCGCCCAATTGGGCGCCCACCGTTCCGTCCACTTGCTCGATTGCCTGTCGGTGCGGGGGAAAGCGAGCGCAACCGTGCGCGCGGGCGTACCGACTTCGGGACAGACCAAGGAATAAGGGCAACGGCCTGCAGCACCCTGGCCGAAGACAACAGGTCCGGGTTGCCGGCAC
>NZ_JBJJMO010000114.1:0-4608 GCF_046231935.1 Pseudomonas sp. KCJK9111
CTGGCTGGCCCTGCGCAACCTGACCCCCGCCCGTATCGCCCTGGGGCGCGTGGGCACCAGCCTTCCGACCAGTGCGCAACTGGACTTCCAGTTCGCCCATGCCCAGGCTCGGGACGCCGTGCACCTGCCCTTCGACGTGACTGAACTGACGGCACAGCTCGATCAACGGGGGCGCGATAGCCTGGTGTTGCACAGCGCCGCAAGCGACCGTCATCAATACCTGCAGCGGCCCGATCTGGGCCGGCGCCTGAACGAGGATTCGGTCGCCACCTTGCGCCAGCATGCCCAGGCCAACCCAGGCGGGGTCGACCTGGCAGTCGTGGTCGCCGACGGACTCTCCGCCTTGGCGGTACACCGTCATACGCTCCCGTTTCTGACGCGCCTTGAGGAGCAGGTCAACGCCGAAGGCTGGACTTGCGCGCCCATAACGTTGGTCCAGCAAGGACGCGTGGCGGTGGCAGATGAGGTGGGCGAGCTGCTCGGCGCTCGCATGACCGTGATGCTGATCGGTGAGCGGCCAGGGCTCAGTTCGCCGGACAGCCTGGGGCTTTATTTCACCTACGCCCCAAGGGTCGGGCTGACCGATGCCTACCGCAATTGCATTTCCAATGTTCGCCTGGAGGGGTTGAGCTATGGCATGGCCGCGCATCGGCTGCTGTACCTGATGCGTGAAGCCTGTCGGCGCCAGCTGTCAGGCGTGAACCTCAAGGATGAGGCTGAAGTTCACAGCCTGGAAAGTGACGAACTGGCCAGCCAGAAGGGTAACTTTCTTCTGGGCAAGGGCTGAGCACCTGCGCAGGAGGGTGGTGCTGCACCGGCTGCCCTGCGGCGCGCTACAGGCGGGCCACTGAACACGCTCGCCGAACCCTCCGTGCGGCGAGCGCGGACGATGAACGATCTCCACGACCTCGGTGTCTGTCTGCCGTACTACGACGCAGCTCACGCCTTCCTACTGCCGTAACCCCTCGCTACAAACTCTGCGGGCGTGATCCTGACTTCGCCGTATAATGGCCCACTTGTCATGTGTGAAATTTCACTCCTCCAGGTCACCGAGCCTTCGACCCAGACCACAGGTGCTGTACATGGATTTCAACCCGCTGGACCTCATCCTCCATCTCGATGCGTACCTTGATCTGTTGGTCACCAATTACGGGCCCTGGATCTATGCCATTTTGTTTGCTGTGATTTTTTGCGAAACCGGGCTGGTGGTGATGCCTTTCCTGCCAGGTGATTCCCTGCTGTTCATCGCCGGTGCAGTCGCTGCGGGCGGCGGCATGGACCCTGTCCTGCTGGCCGGGTTGCTGATGATCGCCGCCATCCTGGGCGACAGCACCAACTACGTGATCGGGCGAACGGCCGGCGAGCGCCTGTTCAGCAACCCGAACTCGAAGATCTTCCGCCGCGACTACCTGCAGCGCACCCACGACTTCTACGAGCGTCACGGCGGCAAAACGGTCACCATGGCGCGTTTTCTGCCCATCCTGCGCACATTCGCGCCGTTCGTGGCCGGTATTGCCCGCATGCACTACCCGCGCTTTCTCGGTTTCAGTATTGCCGGCACGTTGCTCTGGGTAGGCGGCCTGGTCACGCTGGGGTACTTCTTCGGCAACGTGCCGTTCATCAAACAGCACCTGTCGCTGATGGTAGTGGGTATCATCGTGCTGTCGCTGGTCCCGATGATTCTCGGCCTGCTGCGCACCCGCCTGGGTCGCCCGGCCAAGGCGCACTGAGGCGCCTGATCGGGCATGTGGTCGTTCAGCGCCTGGCGGCGCAAGCGCACGTTGGCGCGCTTCCCGATCAGCGTCCAGCAATGGCAAGCCGTACGCGAGCGCTTGCCCATACTGGACGGTATCGACGACGCCGAGGACCAATGGTTGCGCGAGGCCAGCATCCTGTTCCTGAACGAAAAGCACCTGACGTGCCTGCCAGGCGTCGAGCTCGACGATGAGCAACGCCTGGTGCTGGCGGCACAAGCTCAGCTGCCGTTACTGCACCTGGGTGACCTGAACTGGTATCAGGGCTTTCACGAAATCATCCTCTACCCCGACGATTTCAAAAGCCCGCAGCGCCACCGGGACGCCAGCGGCGTGGAGCACGCCTGGGACGGCGAACACAGTGGCGAGGCCTGGCAGCAGGGCCCGATCATCCTGGCCTGCAATGGCGTGTTCGGCAGTGGCGGCTGGGAAGCCTACAACCTGGTCATCCATGAGCTGGCGCACAAGCTGGACATGCTCAACGGCGATGCCAATGGCCTGCCTCCCTTGCACAGCGACATGGCTGTGCAACGCTGGGCGAACGCCATGCAACAGGCCTTCGACGACCTCAACCGACAACTCGACCTGGATCCGGAAGCCGAAACGCCGATTGACCCCTATGCCGCCGAAAACCCCGCCGAGTTCTTCGCCGTGACCAGCGAGTACTTCTTCAGCGCCCCCGACCTGCTGCACCAGGCGTACCCCGAGGTCTACCAGCAACTGTCGCTGTTCTACCGGCAGAACCCGCTTGCACGCCTGGCCCGGTTGCAACGCGAGCATCCCGACTATCGCCATCCCCCCGTGTAGCGCCCGGTCCATTGGGCCAGACGTGGCATGCCCCGTCGGAATATGCCTATAATCGCCGCCACTTTTTTGGTCAAACACGGGGGCACTGCCCAATGAGCTACAGCAAGATTCCGGCGGGCAAAGACCTGCCGAACGACATCTACGTCGCCATCGAGATCCCGGCCAACCACGCGCCGATCAAATACGAGATCGACAAGGACAGCGACACGCTGTTCGTCGACCGTTTCATGGCCACCCCTATGTTCTACCCGGCCAACTACGGCTTTATCCCCAACACCCTGGCTGACGACGGTGATCCGCTGGACGTGCTGGTGGTTACCCCTTACCCAGTGGCCCCAGGTTCGGTCATCCGCGCCCGTCCGGTAGGTGTCTTGAACATGACCGACGATGGCGGCGGCGACGCCAAGGTCATCGCAGTGCCCCACGACAAGCTGTCGCAGCTGTACGTGGACGTGAAGGAATACACCGACCTGCCTGCCCTGCTGATCCAGCAGATCGAGCATTTCTTTGCCAACTACAAAGATCTCGAGAAGGGCAAGTGGGTCAAGATCGAAGGCTGGGACGGCGCCGACGCCGCCCGCGCTGCGATCACCAAATCGGTCGAAGCCTACAAAGGCTGATCCTGATTGCATGAAAAACCCGCTTCGGCGGGTTTTTTTTGGCGCGCGATAGGCTTCACAGCCAATCTCGGCTTAAGCGTTCTACACGTCCTACACCCGCGTCTGACTGCTCCTACATCTCCCCTTCCGCGCATCAACATCCTGTTCATACCCTTGGTGGCACCGTGCCGCTACACTTTCTTCATGAACACATCTGGTGAACGTTTAAGAGCCCTTCTTCAAGAATGCGGCCTGACCCCTGCAAACTTCGCAGCCCAGCGCGGCGTGACGCCTCAGCACGTCAACAACTGGTTCAATCGCGGGGTCCCGCTGGCTCGCCTGGACGAGCTCGCCGACCTGTTCTGCGTGCACCGTCGCTGGCTGCGCACCGGCGAAGGCGCCAAACATCCCAATGCCATCCTGCGCACCTGTCCGCCACGCCCGGTGCCGATAGACGCCCCCATTCCGCGTGCCGTTCATCGCGGGCGCGTGGTACACGTACCGTTCCACGAGGTGCGCAATGGCCTGCTGTGCAAGGTGTCAGGGCGTGCCCTGCGCCTGCCTGCCAACGCCCTGCGAATGCTGGGCGTCAAACACGACACGTCCATCTGCATGGCCATGCCAGGCGGCAACATGGCCCCTTTGATCCCCGTCGAAGCGACCCTGGCCATCGACATGAGCATGACCCAGATCGTCGAGGGCGAAACCTATGCCCTGCTGATCAATGGCGCGTTGCGCGTGCATAACCTGACCATGGGCGAGCACGGCACGCTTTACCTGCATAGTCATGACCGGCACAACTACGCCGTCGAGCGCTTGACCCCCAGCCAGCGCCAGGCGCAAGGGCTGGAGATCCTTGGGTGGGTCTATCACTGGTCGCATTTTCGCCGGCAACGACCCGGTTGAAACACCCTGTGCCATTTTTTGCTGGGCATCAGGTGCGTGCCCTTGTATGCTACGCGCACATCAGCCCCGACCGGCGCAAGCCGCAGTCCAGAGGGCTCGGCGATACCCCATACGGGCATCAGCCATCTCTTTCAGGCCTCTTTTGGCCACACCGTTAAGGCGATTGCGGCTTACCATAAATTAGTCGGAAGCGTCCCCGAGAAGCCGGCCACAAGCCGGCTTTTTAATGCCTTTTTTTAGTTAAAACATTACGGGGATCCCGCTCGGCAACGGTATGCCTGAATATCACACTAGAACGGAGCTTCTTTGGATCGGGGAAGCACTATTCGACCTGGCCTACCTTCTCGGATAACAAGCATAGAATATGCCGCCGTCCTGAAAACCATTTCCATTTCCTTAAGGTGGGTAAAATATTCGGGCAGCTGAGTAAAATCAAAGTCTCTACCAACCTTTAGCCGTGCTATATGTTCGGTATAGACCGAATATATCATAGGGTCTCTTTTATCATTTTTTTGAATACCCCTTGCTACTTCAACAGGTAT
>NZ_JBJJMO010000115.1:0-4418 GCF_046231935.1 Pseudomonas sp. KCJK9111
GCACCACGCTTCAACCCGCATGCACGGACATCGCAAACAGCCTTCCCACAATCGGTCTTACAATCAACACGCAAACAAAGGCTACCGGCATCGCCAATCGATAGGCTTTCAGCACGTTGCTTATATAATCCTGATCAATTCCGGCGTTAGCTGCCGTAATCACAAAACACATCAGCAACGCCATGATGGCCGACATGTAAAAGGCAAACACATACGGCGTGGCATTCACATGCAACCTGCGGCGACGGCTTTGAGTGGCATCAGTCATGCGACCTCCTGGAGTCCGATTGAGGCGTTACCCTATCAACCCACGGCGCTCCCCCAGTAGACCGCTGTGCCTTAGTCCTTTATAAAGCAAAACTTACGAATCCCAAGGGCACAGCATGGACCTGCTCAACGCCATCCGCAGCTTCATCAAGGTCGTCGAAGCGGGAAGTATTGCTGCGGGCGCCCGCAGCCTGGGCATCAGCCCAGCCGCCGTGAGCCAGAACCTGGCGCGTCTTGAAGGACACCTGCAGGTCCGCCTGCTGACCCGCACAACGCGGCGCATGACGCTGACTCCCGCCGGCACCCAGTACTACAGGCATGTCAGGCTGATAGAGCGTGACCTGGCGCGCGCTGAGCAAGCGGTGATGACGCCTGAAACCGAGCCCCAAGGTCGGCTGTGCATCGCTTCGACCTCCGCGTTCGGTCGTCACGTCCTGGCGCCACTGATACCTGCGTTCAGCGAGCGGTACCCGCGTATCTCGATCGAGCTGGTCATGAGCGACAGAAAGGTTGACCACGCACGTGAAGGTATCGATGTCAGCCTGCGCATCACGCCCCAGCTGGACGAGCACCTGGTCGCCAAGCACATCGCCCGCATTCCTTTCGTCTGCTGTGCAGCGCCAGGGTATCTGGCCAGTGCCGGTGTACCGCAAACGCCAGAGGCCCTGCGCAACCACCGTTGTCTGGTGTTTCGCTACCCGGTCGATGGCCGTCTGTTGCGTTGGGGGTTCATGCGTGATGGGCAGCGCCTGGAGCCCGAATTCGGCGAAGTGCTCATCTGCGACGACATCGATGCGCTCACGCAGATGGCGGTGCATGACGGCGGCATCACTCGCCTGGCAGCGTTCATTGCACGTCCGCACCTGGCTTGCGGTGCCCTGGTGCCGCTGTTCGAATACAGCCCTGACGGACAGGCGTATGCGCAGACAGAACCCATGGACGTTTATCTCTGCGTGGCCGATCGCTTCGCACTCACGAGCAAGGTACACGCCTTCATGCATTACCTGCGCGACCGTCTTGGCGAAGATTGGCAAGTGCCAACATGAAAAAACCGCCACGAGGGCGGTTTTCCAGTAGCGGGAACGATCAGAAGCGGTAAGTGAGGGATGCCCCTACACCGTGCGCGCTGTTCTCGTACTTGGCACGGTAGGCGCCCTTGGTGGCGCTGACCTGATTGACCTTGGTGTCTTCTTCCCACAGGTAGGAATACGCCACGTCGATGGTCATGTCCTCGCTCGGGCTCCAGCCGGCGCCCAGGCTGAAGATCTTGCGATCGCCTGTGGGGATGCGCGGCGAGCGGTCCTGGTTGTTGGTCGGCGACTGGTCGACGGTGAAGCCGGTACGCAGCACCCACTCCTTGTTGACCTTGTACGACGCACCCACGGCGTGGGCCCAGGTGTCATGCCAGTTCTGTTCTTCCGAAATGGTCTGGAAGGCTGAGCCGATCAACGGGCGCGGGACATCGTTCTGTACAGTGATGTCCTTCAGACGGCTCCAGCGCGTCCAGGTGCTGCCGGCGTACAGCGTCCACTGATCGTCGAGCTCATGAGTGACCGAAAGGTCCACCGACTCCGGCGTCTTGATCTTGAGCGAGGCATCGAACTTGCTGCCGCTGAAAGGTCCGATCAGCGGGGTGTTGACCTTGGTCTTGCCCTCGAGCTTGTAATCGACCATGGAGTGATAGGTCAGGCCGATGCGCGTGCGGTCGGTGGCTTGCACCATCAGGCCGATGTTGTAGCCGACCGCCGTGTCGTCGCCTTTGATCTTGACTTCACCGTCGTTGCGCCCGGGAGTGGCCGGGTTGATCAGGTTGGAACCCAGTTCGCCCTTGATCCGGTTGAAGGTCGGGCCGAAGCCGATCGACACCTTGTCATTGAAGGCGTAGCTGACGGTAGGCTGGAACGTCACCACTTCCACGTGGCTTTTCTTGCCCCAATAACGCGCCGCGTCGTCACTGCCGTAGTCGGTGACCAGACCGAATGGCACGTAGACACCGAAGCCGACGGTCCAGTGATCGTCGATGGGCTTGACGTAGTAACCCATGGGTACGCCGACGACCGGTACCATGTCACCGTCAGTTTCCCCCCCAAGGTTGCTGCCAGGCCCCGAGATATCGGTTTTGGCGATGACCGCTGCGCCACCGACGGTGACCTGCTGGCGCTTGAGGCGGGACATGCCGGCCGGGTTGCCGTATACGGTGCTGGCATCCTCGGCAGAAGAGGAACGTCCCGCGAAACCTGTCCCCATGCTGCTGACGCTTTGTTCGTTCAACGCGAAGCCGCTGGCGAACAGTTGGCTCGAAGCGAGCGCAACAGCAACGCCAAGGGAGGTTTTGAGCATTACTTTTTTCATTATTAGAACTCCTTGGGATCTCCGAGGCGAAAAGCTACCAACAAATCACGCGCCGCGCTATAGGCGCAATCGCAGGAGATAGAGCGGTTTTGTAGGACAATCCGACTAAAATTCCTTTTCTCAGTTGAGTCTGTAAGAACCGTCTCAAGAAGCCACTGGCAGTTTCTGATCCACGCAGGCTTGCCAGGCTTCTGTGAAGTCTCGCAAGCGACCCTGGGGGTTGAAAATCTGACGCCAGATGCGCGCCTGGCCTATCCGGTCGTCCACTGCAGGCAAGGTCACAACCTGGGCTTCGACCAGTAGCCAGGCAATGGCGGTGGCGTAGCGCAGGTTCACGGTAAGTTCCAGGTCGGGTCCGCCCAGGAAGGCATGCTGGCTGGCCAGGCCGCGTACACGGCTGGCCAAGTCGGGATCGCGTGCCAGGTAATCGTCCCAAAGCGTGCGATGACGCTGGTCATCTATGCGAAACAGACCATGCCCACGTCTACCGTGCAGCGCCGATCCCAATGCCGACTGGCAGGCAGCAATGCCGAGCAACAACATTTCGGCGCTGACGCAGTGGCGGTCAAGGTAGATCAGTGTGGGCCTGATGACATGCTGACGTAATTCTTTGGCCGCAATACCCATGGTGCCCCCGAGCAGTAAGAGACCGACGGGCGCAGGCGCTTGGCAGCTGGATGAACGGTCAGGCCCGCCGGAAGCGGCGTGCACCGCTCGAGTTGAAGTGTAGTGTGATAAGGATGATGTAAAGGGCTGTTTTTAAATCGATTGCTGCCTGACAAGCCGAGCGATATACCCGAAGGCAATTACGCTGGGTTTGTACAGGCAAGCGGGGAGGGGGTGTATCTGACGGGTGAATGCCGCAGCATTCACCGCTCACGCGGTGAGTGACTGGCGGGTACGGGCGATAACGGCCTGCAGCGGTTCGCTGCGGCTGTACTGCTCGTGGTACAGACGTTCGGTGTGGCAGGCGATACCGTGTTCGTCCACCAGCGTGAAGCTGAAGCTGCCCTTGCGTGGTGCAACGAGCAAGCATTTCAGTGGCGAGAACGCTTGGGAAAGGGTACCGATTGCAGCCTGGATTTGATGTTGAGTTTGCATATTATTGGAGGTTCCTGCATTAAACACGGGGAGTAGATCCGTGCATCATAGAAACGTTCCAGTGACGTCTTTATTAAGGGACGAGAGAACCTGCTGGAACAAAGCAGCCAGAAGGAGCGCAATCAAAAGTGGGCGCTTGGGCTGACTGGTAGGTACTTCAGAGGACAGGCAGCACACGGGGCCAAGGTTCTGGGCCTTCGTGCGGGATCCTGATCAATTAGTCTCGTGATGGATGTCGCGGCAGCATATCGGCTGCGGGCGAGTCATCGAAAGGGCCGGTCCTGGTTTCAGCAGCGCGCTGTTGGGAAAGCGGATCTGCAAGGACATTGTTGGCCAGAATTGACTTTCAGCTTGGTACTAACGAGGCGCATCCTACCTGAACCTTTTAATGAAGGCAAGCCCTGGAAGCGCTTGGGTAGCCGAGCAGTATGGCCCTTAATGTTGCCGGTGGGAAGGGGGTAGAGCACGCTTATAGGGTGCCCAGAACGCCTGCCTGACACACGAACGGATGCCCGGCCGGGGCTTGTTCACACCGAAAGGATGATTTGTATCAAACGCGTCCTACCTTCCGCTCTGGTCGCCAATGACTTGACTGGCCAGTTAAGTCAATGAAAAAAAACACTATTTTTGGTTGGTGAAAAAATCGTCAGTTTGACAGCAGCCCCCGTAATTCGGGGCTTGGCGGGGGGGAATAGGGT
>NZ_JBJJMO010000116.1:0-4336 GCF_046231935.1 Pseudomonas sp. KCJK9111
GCAGCTAGGGTCGCGTTTGACCCGCAATTCACGGATACGCGTGCCCAAAGCGTCGATCAGCAACAGTCGCCCTACCAAGGGTTCGCCGAAGCCGGCCAGCAGCTTCATGGCCTCCAGCGCCTGCAAGCTGCCCACCAAACCTACCAGGGGGCCGATCACGCCCGCCTCGCTGCAGGTCAGCTCAGCCTCGCTGCCGTGACCATACAGGCAGTGATAGCAGGGGCTGTAGTCGCGGCGCGGGTCGAAAACCGAGAGCTGGCCTTCCAGGCGGATCGCGGCGCCACTGACCAGGGGCTTGGCAGCCGCCACGCAGGCCGCATTGACCGCCTCGCGCGTCCCGAAGTTATCCGAGCAGTCGAGGACCAGGTCCACGGCCGCTACGGCAGCGGCCAGCGAGTCCTCATCCAGCGCCTGCCGGTGGGCAACCAGGTCGATTTCCGGGTTTATTGCCTGCAGGCGCTGCAAGGCCGAGTCGACCTTGCTCATGCCCACGCTGGCACTGTCATGGATGACTTGGCGCTGCAGGTTCGTCAGGTCGACCGTATCGAAATCTGCCAGGTGCAACTCGCCAACGCCAGCAGCCGCCAGGTACAGCGCCACGGGCGAGCCCAGGCCGCCGAGTCCGACGATCAAGGCCTTGCTGTGCTTAAGGCGCAGCTGGCCGTCGATGTCGATCTGGGACAGCAATACCTGACGACTGTAGCGCAGCAGCTCCTGGTCGCTCAGCATGGCAGGTGCCCCAAGGTGATGCGCGGGTGGCCGCCCAGGTCGGTGCGGCTGCTCACCTCGACAAAGCCGTTTTCCCGCAGCAGCACCTGTACGGCATCAGCCTGGTCATAACCATGCTCGAGCAGGAGCCAGCCGCCTGGGGTGAGGTGGGCCGGCGCCTGCGCGGCGATGACCCGCAGGTCATCCAGACCGTCGACCCCGGCTACCAGCGCGCTGCTGGGCTCGAAGCGTACATCACCGTCGATCAGGTGCGGGTCTGAAGCCGCGATATAGGGCGGGTTACTGACGATCAGGTCGAAGCGTTCGCTGGAAAGGCCATCGAACCAGTGGCTGACCTGGATGCGGGCGTTGGCCAGGCCAAGCCGCTGGCGGTTGCGCTCGGCCAACGCGGCGGCCTCGGGCACGCGATCGACCGCCGTTACCTGCCACGCCGGTCGCTCGCTGGCCAGCGCCAGGGCAATTGCACCGGTGCCGGTACCCAGGTCGAGCACCTTGGCCGGCACCGCAGGCAGCAGCTCCAGCGCCGCCTCGACCAGCAGCTCGGTGTCCGGTCGCGGGATGAGCGTATGCGGGGCCACTTCCAGGTCGATCTTCCAGAAGCCCTGCTGGCCCAGGATATAGGCCACGGGCTCCCCGTCCCTGCGCCGCCGCAGATAGCCGTCGTACGTCTGGGCAGCGTCGCTGCTGACGATGCGTTCTGGCCAGGTGTGCAAATAACTGCGCGATTTGCCAAGCGCCGCCGCCAGCAGCAACTCGGCATCCAGGCGCTCGGTAGGCGAATCGGGTAACTGCGCGTTGCGCAGCAGGCTGGCGATGATGGTCATCAGTCCCCCAGAGCAGCCAGTTGGTCGGCCTGGTATTCGGCCAGCAGGGGCTCGATCACCGCATCGACCCCACCGGCCAGCACGTCGTCCAACGAGTACAAGGTGAGGTTGATGCGATGGTCCGTGACACGACCCTGTGGGTAATTGTAGGTGCGAATGCGCTCGGAGCGATCCCCGGAACCCACCAGCAGCTTGCGCTCACTGGCGATGGCGTTCTGAGCGGCACTGGTCTGCATGTCGTTCAACTTCGCCGACAGCCAGGACAAGGCGCGCGCACGGTTCTTGTGCTGGGAACGCTCTTCCTGGCATTCAACGACGATGCCCGTGGGCAAGTGCGTGATGCGGATGGCCGAGTCGGTCTTGTTCACATGCTGACCGCCTGCGCCGGACGCGCGGTAGGTGTCCACGCGCAAGTCGGCTGGGTTGATCTCGATGGCCGCTTGCTCATCCGGCTCCGGCAAGACCGCCACGGTGCAGGCCGAGGTGTGAATGCGGCCCTGGGATTCGGTTTCGGGGACGCGCTGTACACGGTGCGCGCCGGACTCGAACTTGAGCTTGCCGTACACGTTCTCGCCCTCGACGCGGGCGATGATTTCCTTGTACCCGCCGTGCTCGCCTTCATTCTCGGAGAGGATTTCCAGCCGCCAGCCGCGCTTTTCCGCGTAGCGCGAATACATGCGAAACAGATCGCCCGAAAAGATCGCCGCCTCGTCGCCACCGGTACCGGCGCGAATCTCTAGAAACACATTGCGCCCGTCGTTGGGGTCCTTAGGCAGCAACATGCGCTGCAGCTGAGCCTCCAACGCCACCAACCGGTCCTTGGCCTCGCGCACCTCCTCCACGGCCATATCACGCATGTCCGGGTCGCTGTCCTTGAGCAGCGCCTGGGCGCTTTCAAGATCGTCCTGGACTTTGCGCCATTGCTGATAGGCCGTGTGCACCGGTTCGACTTCGGCGTACTCGCGGGAATAGGCGCGAAAACGTGTCTGGTCGGAAATGACCTCGGCATCACCAAGCAAAGCGGTGAGTTCTTCGAAGCGGTCCTGGAGAATGTCCAGTTTATTGAGCAGCGACGCTTTCATTACAGGGATTTGTCCGTGGAGCCCTCTTGGAGGGCAAAGAGTTCCTGGGCCATGGCCAGCGCATCGAGGCGGCCCTCGGCCGAGAGCTTTTTCAGCTGCACGCTGGGCGCATGCAGGAGCTTGTTGGTCAGGCCGCGCGCCAATTGGGCCAATACGTCTTCAGGGTTGCCACCGTTGGCCAGCAAACGCTGGGCCTTTTGCAGTTCTTCATCACGCAGCCGTTCGCTTTGCTGGCGGTAGGCCCGCAGCACATCGACAGCAGCCAGCTCACGCAGGCGCGCCATGAAATCCTCGGCCCCCACCGCCACCAGTTCTTCGGCAGCCTGGGCGGCGCCCTGGCGGCTCTTGAGGTTTTCGGCAACCACGTCATGTAGGTCGTCGACGGTATAGAGGTACACATCGTCGAGCTCGCCCACTTCGGTCTCGATGTCGCGCGGGACAGCGATATCGACCATGAAGATGGGTTTGTGCCGGCGCTGCTTGAGGGCGCTTTCGACGGCGCCCTTGCCTAGAATCGGCAATTGGCTGGCGGTGGAGCTGATGACGATGTCGCTGTTGGCGAGCTCTTGGGGGATATCGGCGAGCAGCACGGCGTGTGCACCAAACTGCTCGGCCAGGGTGCTGGCGCGCTCGAGTGTACGGTTGGCCACCACGATGCGGCGCACGCCCTGCTCGTGCAGGTGGCGGGCGACCAGGGTGATGGTTTCACCGGCGCCGATCAGCAGGGCCTGGCTGCGGGCCAGGTCGCTGAAGATCTGCTTGGCCAGACTGACCGCCGCGAAGGCGACCGACACGGGGTTTTCGCCGATGGCGGTGTCGGTACGGACCTGCTTGGCGGCGCTGAACGTGGCCTGGAACAGGCGCCCGAGCAGCGGCCCCACGGTGCCGGCTTCGCGGGCAACGGCATAGGCGGACTTCATCTGGCCGAGGATCTGCGGTTCGCCGAGCACCAGAGAGTCGAGGCCGGAGGCAACGCGCATCATGTGCCGGACGGCATCGTGTTCTTCGTGCACGTAGGCGCTGGCACGCAATTCGTCGAGGCTGAGGCGGTGATAGTCGGCCAGCCACTGGAGCACGGCATCGGCCGACAGCTGGTCCTGCTCGATGTAGAGCTCGCTGCGGTTGCAGGTGGACAGGATCGCTGCCTCGCGACTGGTGGTGAGGCGGCAGAGCTGCTGCAGGGCATCCACCAGCTGCTCCGGGGTAAACGCCACGCGCTCGCGGACGTCTACCGAGGCAGTCTTATGGTTGATACCAAGTGCAAGAAAGGCCATGCAAGATCGCTGGTTGTGACAGGAAGCCGATAATTGTCCTCTTTCGCAGGTTAGAGGACAACCACCGTTCGCTATCGAGGTGATAGTGTGGCGGCGCGAAGGTGTTCTTGAGGATACGCTGTGGACTTCAGGCGCTGGCATCCAAGGGTGCAGTCATTTGGCTATTACCCGACTCATGATGGAGCGCTCAAGGCGATAATGCGCAGGCCTTACTTACACCGAGTTACATCTTTGTCACATCCAAATTCGCTATCGAGTCAAACACCACACACGTATCCCCAAAACAGCCTCTCATGGCTACTGAGTTCGATACTGATTCACCCTAACTCCAAAGCGTTCAATCTTGCTTTTGATCTTGATCTTGATCTTGATCTTGATCTTGATCTTGATCTTCGCGACTGCAGAAGGCCGAACGCAGGTCTTGCGA
>NZ_JBJJMO010000117.1:0-4229 GCF_046231935.1 Pseudomonas sp. KCJK9111
AATAACGTGGTTCCAGGTAGGAGAAGTCGAACAGAAGGTCGTATACGTCGGCAGCGCTTTTGTCCTTGCGGAGCATCGAGTCAATGCCATGCTCAACCCTGTCACCAATCGTTGAAGCTGCGGCTGCGATTTTGTCATGCAAGGCTTGAGCAAACTCCACAGCCGCATCTCGGCGATCGAAGTCGACTGCCTCACCTAACCGGCGAACCGTGTTGTAGCTTTCGTCATCACCCCGAAACTCGCCGACATTCTGCTTCAGCACGGTGAATAGGTTGGCAGCATATGAATCAATAGAGACTCCGAGCTTTGCTTTGAACTGAAGCTTGTAGTCCTCGCGGATGAGGCTGTTACCCTGGATAAGCTCCTGGACAGGCTGGAACAAGGCCTCCCTAGCCCTGCGCTGTCTGTCCAGAATGTCGTAGATCTCACCTGCCAACTCTCGTCGGCGTTTTTTATGCGCATCCAATAACCCGGGGACTGCATCGATCTGCGCAAACCGGGCCTCAAGGCCCTTCACTGTCTCCGGAGCATCATCAGTACCGATCAGGTTCTGATAGATTCGCTGCCACTCCTCCAGGGCTTGCAGGTGATTCTGATAAACCAGCTGCGGCTCATCCAGCTTCGTTCTGGCGACAGCTTGCTTTTCCACCAAGGACTGACGGGTTTCCTCCGCGGCACTAGACCTTTCAACCAACGCTGCCTGCTCAACTAAAAGTGATTCTTGAAGCTGATCCAATGGGGCCAAATTCACCTCTAACTTGGCCAGATCTGAAGCCGCCAAGCCCAAGAGGTCGAGATCCTTCTTGGTGTCGTTCATGAACTGCTCGTACGTACGCTGAAGCAAACGAACCTGCTCCCGGGCGTCCTTCGCAGCTTTGCTCTTCCCTGCCAAACGCGACGTAACCTCGATGGCCTGGGTTTGTTGCTCATCTAGCGCCTTGAGTTGAACCGCGATTGCCTCAAGCTCATCAGCGAACGCTTGCTGCTCCGTCGAAAGCTCAGCCGCAGGCTTCTCTATGGCCTGAGGCCTCAATGCTTCATGCTCGGCAAGCTGCCGCTTTTTCAGTTCTAGCTGCTCGGAAAGCGTTTTCTTGATAATCGGGTTGAGCTGCCCCTCGTAACTCGCGATTTCAAGGTTCACCCGCTTAAGATCTTTGCGGTACTCATTGAGCTGAAGCCGGAAGGTGCTCTCCTGCTGCTCGATTAGCTGGTCAAAATCCAGCGCACCCAGGCGAATCGAGTCGTCGGCATGAGAGAAGATAACTGCCCGAAGCTCCTTTTCGAACGCTTTGGACTCACCCGTAACATGGCCATTGCAGAGTTCTTCGAAATGGCCTTGAGGGATGTACCGCACCATCTCAACCTTCTCCGCCGGAGGGTTGTCGTTGAGGTTGCAATTGACCACGGTACCGTCATGCCAAACGAGTGTGCCTTCAAAATGTCGCGCTGGGTCCCCGCTCTTCCCTCGGAACCGTTCCTTCCGAAGAAAGGAGAAATGGCTGGTCTGCCGTGATTGGCCCAGTAATGCCAGGACGTCAGCCAAGGCACTCTTGCCGCTGCCCTTGTTGCCGATGATCGCCACCAGGTCAGAGTTCAGCGGTAGCGTGACCTCATCTAGCCAGCGCGATGGCAAAGTCGACCCTGTGGCTTTAGCGATCCGGAGATGGTCAATAAAATAGGTTTTGTTGCCAGCGATGTGCTCCAGCTTCGGTGGAGTAAGCCCGATGAACGAACGCTTCGCAGGTTCCCGAATTGCTTGCTGCAACCCCTGGAACGTAGGATCGGCCTTGATCCACGTTTTCTTGTCCGAAGGGAAGTCACCGTAGCCACGTCGGTCATTGTTGCCCGGAGTTCCGACGAAACAGTGAGCATCACTTCCAGCTACGACCAACCTGGATACGTCGTTTAACCCTTTCCTGATGCCGGCATAGAACTTGGCATTACCTAGGGTTTGCTCGCCCACAAACGCTGAGCGGACATCGAGATTCCTGCTCTCGAAAATTGGAGAGCAGCGTACCAAGCCTAGGAAGTAGGCGTAGTGCTCAGTCCATTTCACATCACTAAGCCCGTCATTGGTGTCATACGGCATGAAGCCAATAGCCTGGTCACCTGGAACCTTGGCGATGGCTTCTTTGTAGCTTTCGCAGGTCAACTCGACTATTTTCGCACCGGCGATGTAGGCCTGCTCGTCATCATCAGCCACCACGTCTCGCTTCATTCCGTGCCGGGTCAGCATTGCGTCAGGCACTTCACGTGCAAAATCAATGAGAGCTGCATCCGACAGCGGCCTATCGACCAACGCGATTCGGAGAAGGGAAAGGAAGTCCTTGAGAGCTTGGTCTTCGATTTCGTTGGAGAAGAGGACATGGGCGTTCAATCGCCCTTTCATTGGGGCTGCAAGCCGAAGCTCAATTCCTGGAAAAACTGTCTTGGTCAGCTCCGGCGCGCCTGGCTCAGCCAACCTCCGCTTGAGCGCAAACCAGCCATCGAAAGTCCAGTAGTCCATCAATGCGAAGACCGCGGGCTCCGCCTCGTTAAGCGCCTTGATCATCTCATCTACAAGGGCTGTGTTAGCAGGCGAACCCGGATTTTTCAGATCAAATTTCGAACCCCGCCACTCAAACGAGGCCGGGGTGTGAATATGCAAATCCCATAACCGCCACTCTGAACCGCGCTCACTGCCGCTCTGAATCGCCATCACGAACCTTCCCTTGTTTGGAATCGCCCTCACCCGTATTTATCAAGCCGCGGGGCACCCAGATGGTATGTCGCGTTGCCATCACCGACAAGGTGATCCAGGCTCGAATCGCTGTCCTACGTCGTGGCGTATGCTGGTCCTTCGACGGGGCGCTTGTCTTCCGGTACTAAGTATTCAGTTATCCTCTCCAGAATCCATTTGCAAGGTGAAGAAGGTTTGCCAGCCAACAACGAATCGCTCTCAGGTTACCCGACACTCCTAAACCACATACTGAGTGGTAGCGAATTTCGGCCACTTCTGGACAGCCCTGACATCGATAGACATAGGAGCGAATGGGGCCAGCTTATGAGGGAGCTGATCACGCGTGGCCCCGAGGACAGGAAGCTTGCAGATCGTTTCCATAACCAATGGCATGTCTCTCATCATTACATCCGTGCGCTAGTCGGCGATGATGAATTGTTGATGGATATGCTGTGGACGTGGCTACCCCGATACCAAGGACCCGATTTGGTGCTGTACCGCGGCGAAAATGTTGATCGGCTGGAGCTTGGCAGTGTCGGCACCGCGTGGAGCCCCCAGGAAGATAAGGCTCGGATGTTCGCGAGCGGCTTGAACGCTATCGGCAAGGGTGGCGTGATACTTGAAACGATCGCCCCAGCGGAGGCGATCATCGCTGGCCCATCAGATCACAGCATTTATCTTGGGGAACATGAATACAAGGTCGATTGGCGCAGATTGGTCAGCTACAGCCGCAAATGCTACTTCCCTCCAAGCCATTAGGCGCGAGCGGTTAGCCGAGCGCATGTAGGGAGAACGCAGACATCCAGCGTCTTTCAGAAGCAGGGGCAGCCCACCCCTTTGCCAGCGGCTGCACACCAGCTGGGTCCGTTGATCTACCTTGAGGGCTTCGGGTATCCCAACGTGAACCATCGTCCCTCGCGCAGTCAAACGAATAAAATCATGACATCGCACAAAACTTGCTGAACACAGGCCGAATACCGATTACTCAAACACTATTATTTTTGGCCCACGACGTGCCGACTTTCGCCAGCAAAGCCTCGAATAATTCAAGATCATAATCATCGCGATAAGCTGTAAGCAACGTCAAAGGCCAAGCCTGTATAAACAGGGCTATCTTATCTAATTCCTCCTGGCTAACAGGGGCATCTAATTTTAGCCATCCAACCACAATCGGCAGGCTGTGTCTCCACAAATCCTCCAGCTTAGGAGTCACGGCCGTTGGACAGTCAGATGAGGATCTAATTAGCTGGTGATAGCTTTGGTAGCCAAGACAGTTTGAAAGAAGCGTACCAGCATGCGAGAGTAGTATTGGTTCGGCTCCAGGCCAATTTTTGTGAATTTTCTTCTTTATTCTGGCGAAATTTCCTTTTCTAGGCCTTACATCTCGTAGGAAAATTGGAACGCGCATCCATACCTCCTTATAAGTAGGACCTTCAGATAAAGAACCACACCCCTTTATAATCTTTCATCACCAGCAAAGCAATGCGCACCACCCCAAGATCAATGAAAT
>NZ_JBJJMO010000118.1:0-4010 GCF_046231935.1 Pseudomonas sp. KCJK9111
CTGGCAATTCGGGCGGTGCGTTCTGTGATTCTGCAGGCCTCGCAACTTGGCAGAGCGATTTCGGTAGCAAGGGTAAGACGCACAGCGATTCGGAGTGTGGAATCGCGTTGGCCTTAGCGAAGAGCGGCTCGTTTGAGGAAACCTACACGTTCCGTCCTGAAAAGACCTTGTTTGCATCGCTTTTTGTCACCCCTGGATTTGACCTCCAGACCAATTAATCTGGCACCTGCGGCCCGGTATACTTGGGTTGCAGGAGGGTCACGTCGCGCATTTTTTTCACGAGATTCATGGGCAGCACTAATACAGAGGAATGTAATGGAATCGTTGGTTGTTGGTGCATGGGGCGTCGTGATACTTGTGGCGTGTGGGTCGGTGGTCTGGATGACAATGGTTATGGTTGACGTAGTCTTTGGCATCATGAGCCGAAGGAGCCTTCGCACAGACCTAATCAACGCTCTCAAGAAAGGCAGTCCTAGCTGGAGCCAAGTTTGTACCATGGCTGACACACGCCACGTAAACATGTCGAGCACTGAGTTTCTCATCAAGACGCTTATCCGGGATGTGGTAGCCAACAGGTTGACTGGCCTTGATGACAAGGTATCGGTTCTTGAGGCCCTTCAGGAGGAACACCAGAAACAGTTGCCCTTTGAGGGCCTACCTACACAAACCAGGTTCATGATGGATCGTTTGAGACTTCACCTAGGCCCCAATGGATCAGACCTTTATCCTTTGGCTAACCATGTCAGAGACCTTCTGAAGCACCAAGAACCAGCAAATCGACGGCAGCGTTTTTACACGTTTGGTGGCTTCGTTGTAGGCATCGCTGGCATTGCATTCGGGGCATTCACATTCATCTTTCCTCCTGCAGCGGCACCTGCTAGTGCCGCGTGTCCAGCCCCGCCCGCAGTTTCCGTTCCTAAGGATGGACCAAAGCAGCACCCGTAATTGGACGGTTAGGCCGGGGCACCTTGCCCCGCACTCTTTGTCGACCTGAACAAACGCCAGCCCCTTTTTTTGTCACCTCGAACATGGAACCTGCCATGGAACAGGCTCATGATCGGGAAAACACAAAAAGACCTGACCGATTGATCAAGGATTCCCAAAGATGAAAGTCGTCATTGCCCCCGATTCCTTCAAAGAAAGCCTTTCAGCTGAGGCCGTTGCTGCGGCCCTTGCGGAAGGGGTACGAAAGGCCTTCCCCAACGCTGAGATTGTGACCGTTCCAATGGCTGATGGCGGGGAGGGTACTGTCGCAGCTGTTCTCGCCGCAGCCGGAGGCGAACTGCGATCCACCCAGGTCAACGGGCCACTTGGTACGGAGGTCACGGCTAGCTGGGGTTGGCTTGCAAATACGCGCACCGCAGTGATCGAGATGGCTGAAGCCAGCGGCCTCCACCTAGTGCCTGTCGGCCAGCGCGACGCAACGCGGACCTCCACCTATGGCACTGGCCAACTCGTTCAAGCGGCACTTCAGGCTGGGGCTCACCGGATAATCATGGGTTTTGGAGGAAGTGCTACCAACGATGGTGGGGTAGGGATGCTTCAGGCTCTTGGGGCCAAGTTCTTGTGCGATGCCGGTACCGAGTTGCAGCCTGGCGGTTTGGCCCTTCAGCAGCTGGACCGCATCGATCTGTCAGGTATGGACCCACGTCTGCAGGACATCCGATTCGAAGTGGCATGTGACGTTGACAACCCGCTCACCGGCGAGAGAGGCGCCTCGCATGTCTTCGGCCCACAGAAGGGTGCAACGTCTTCCCAGGTCCGAGAACTGGATTCGGCGCTGGGCGTTTATGCCGACATCGCTGCCAACTTACTGGGCAAGGACGTGCGCAATTCACCAGGAGCCGGCGCTGCGGGTGGAATAGGATTCGCAGCGAAAGCATTTCTTGACGCAAGCTTTCGCCCGGGTGTGCAACTAATCGCCGAGCTGGCCGGCCTGGCTGACGCGGTGAAGGGGGCCGACCTCGTAATCACCGGGGAAGGTAAATTGGATCAGCAAACCTTCTACGGCAAAACCCCTGCAGGCGTTGCAGCTGTTGCAAAAGCGGCGGGAGTACCGACGATCGCTATTGCCGGTACCCTTGGTGAGGGCTACCAACTCCTGCGCGAGATTGGTATCTACGCGGCGTTCTCTATCACCGCCGGCCCTATGACGCTCGAGCACGCCTGTAGCCACGCCGCGGAGCTGCTCCGTGATCGAGCGTTTGATGTGATGAATGTTTGGACTCTCGGCGGTGCGAACTCATAAGGAATCGACGAGCTAACTGCTCAGGTTTAGTCCACGACTTGCTATCGTGCCTTCGCGCGCGACTGGCAAGCGCGGTACCGAAGGCATAGGCCAAATGCTGATCTAGAAGACCCCTTTTTGCCCCTCGCCTTTATTCCCCACGCGGGCGGCTTCAGCCCGCTCGTGATTTCCCTGCCGCATTCTGGCTTCCTTCTGACGGCCGGCTGGTTAAACTGGCCAGCAGACTGTCATTGCTTGAATGGGCAAGGACGTATGCAGCTGCCCGGCGGCCCCCGCCGGCATATCAATGGAATAGGCGACCAACTTTGACTCAATCCCTCAAGCCAGGTGAGAACACAGGACTCAGCGTAGCTAACGGACTTGTGCAGGTAACCCATGCGGCTGGCGCAAATCTCGATGTGAACCTGACCGCTTTCTTGCTGACAGACGCCGGGCGCGTCGAGGATGACAGTGGCGTGGTGTTCTTCAATGCCCCAGTGCACGCCTCTGGCTCAGCAACATTCTCTCCACCGAGCAATCAGGCAGGCATGGTACGGCACAGCATCAGTTACGACCTGAATCGACTCCCGGCCGGCATCAACAAGATCGCGATCACCCTGACGCAGGACGGCAGCGGCGGTGGTTTTGCACAGGTCACGGAGCTCAGTGCCCAGGTAGTAGTGGGCGACCAGGTCCTGGCGCTAACGCCTGATGCCTTCCAGGGGGAGACGGGCATCACTGTGCTTGAACTCTATGTGCGAAATGGTCAGGCGAAGGCCCGGGCCGTGTGGCAAGGATTCGCCTCGGGCCTGGCCGGCCTCTGCAACATGTATGGGGTGGAGGTCAGCGATGAACCTGCACTGGTCGAGCCAGTAGCTGCACAGTCCAAGCCGGTGAACATCACCAAGTCGGTCATCACCTTGGACAAGCCTGGAGTTGCCCACAAGGTCTCGCTGGAGAAGGGCGCTGCAGCGCCAAAGACGATCAAGGTAAGCGCTACCTGGGTGGACAATGGAGATGGTCGGGATAATGACGACCTTGATCTCCGTGTCGGCATACTTCGTCCTGACGAACGCATGTCAATCATCCAGGCCCCTGACAAGCGGGGGGCGTTCGATTCTGACCCCTACGTTTTCCACACGGGCGATGTGGTAAGCGCGAGTTCTTCTGCCCCTGGGATAGAGAGCGTTGAGATCAATCCGGCTATCTCGCATCGCATGGGTGGGAGGGTGGCACTTGTTTGCAGCGTGTACTCTGCAGTCGACAACGGTGCTGTCTCGGTAGCCTCGCTGAAGCCCAAAATGCGCATGGAGTACGGCGATCAGATAGTGGAGTGCGCTTTCGAATTCAAGAGCGGATTCTTCAGCAGCATGGTGTACACCTATGTTCTTGGCACCATTGAGATCGATGGTGATTCCATCACGATAAGCCCGAGCGGCGTCACCTCAAGGACGGGATCCGAAGCCACACCCTGGCTGACCCGTAAGGGTGACAAGGTCGAGTTAACCATGGATGGTCCACACGTATTCAAGGGCCGGCCGATCGAGCGAAGCGGCAAGAAACAGTACATTTGAGTTGGGTCCGGCACGCTTCTTTACGCAGGAGTGTGCCAGCCACATCGTTCACTAAGTAGAGAATTAAATGATTCGGATGCCAATTTATATGGCGCTTGCTTCGATGTTGCCATTGATTGGCGTCGTCGGGGCCCCAGCGCTCGTAACTTCCTTGGGTGGCCCAGTGGCTGCTCCACCAGATTACTCAACCCCTGTGTTAGCACTGGTAC
>NZ_JBJJMO010000119.1:0-3508 GCF_046231935.1 Pseudomonas sp. KCJK9111
TGCGCGCGCGGCAGCTTCGATGTCGGCCAGGCAAGCACCAGGGCGTCCATAGGCAATGTTGTCCGCCACCGTACCTCGAAACAGTGCCGGTTGCTGTGCGACCCATGCAAACTGCTGGCGAAGGTGGTCGGGGTCGAGTTGGTCGATGGGGTGGTCATCGAGCAGAATCTGCCCGTGCTGAGGGTCATAGAAGCGCAGAAGCAGGTCGAACAGGGTGGATTTACCCGCACCGGAGGGACCGACCAATGCAAGCGTCTGGCCTGCCTGGATGGCCAGGCTCAGGTCATCGATAGCCTTGTGCTCGGGTCGCGAGGGATAGGCAAACACCACGCGCTGCAACGTCAGGCAGCCCCGTGCACGGCCTCCCGCCAGCAGCCGCGCACTGGACGGCGCCAGAATCTGGCTTTGCGCAGCCAGTAATTCGGCTATGCGCTCTGCTGCTCCAGCAGCACGCTGGAGCTCGCCAATCACCTCGCTGAGTGTGCCGAACGCACTGCCCACTACCAGGCTGTAGAACACGAACGCCGCCAACTCCCCCCCCGACATACGCCCGGCGATAACGTCCAGGCCGCCGACCCACAGCATTGCGCCGATAGCGCCCAGCACCAGCACGATCACCACGGTAATCAGCCAGGCCCGCTGCGCAATGCGCTGGCGGGCCACTGCAAATGCCGACTCCACCGTATCGGCGAACAGTGCCCGGTCATGGGCTTGATGAGTGTAGGCCTGCACGGTCTTGATCTGGCCCAGGGTTTCGGCCACATAGCTACCCACATCTGCCACCCGGTCCTGGCTTTGGCGGGAGAGGCTGCGAACACGACGACCGAACAGCAGGATCGGGGCCAGTACCACCGGCAATGCCACGACCACGATGCTGGTCAGTTTCGGGTTGGTGATGAACAGCAAGACCACACCCCCCACCACCATCAGCGCATTACGCAGGCACATGGACAGGGAAGAGCCAATCACCGATTGCAGCAACGTGGTGTCGGCCGTCAACCGAGACTGAATTTCCGAGCTGCGGTTGTCTTCGAAAAAACCCGGATGAAGCTCGAGCAGATGGTCAAAAACGGCGCGACGAATGTCCGCCACGCACCGCTCACCTATCCAGGAGACGAGGTAGAACCGGCTGAAGGTCCCTACCGCCAGGGCCAGCACCAGCAGCAGGAAGAGGCCAAGGGTCTGGTTGAGCTGATGGACGGAACCGGTCATGAACCCCTGATCCACCAGCAGGCGGATGCCTTGCCCCATGGACAGGGTAATGCCGGCAGTCACCACCAGTGCCAGCAAGGCCAGCACCAGGCGCCGCCGATATGGGCGAAGAAAATGCCAACCAAGGCGCAAAGCGCGGCTGGGGCGCGGAGTTGTAGAGGCCATGGATCTGCTCTCGAAGGCGGAACATGCAGCCTACCATTCATGCCGCAGCACGGAACTGTCTGGCGCGGCTATAGCCTATTGTTCTAACCGCGCTCTGGCACTTGTTCGCCATCTCTGGTGGACTATGGCCCAGCCTCAGGTTGCGCCGCACCCGCGTCGACGATCTGCCAGGCGCATGGTTGATACCAGACGTCATCTGAAGAGGAGACCCTGCATGAGCTTGCACCATGACCGCGAACACCACACGCCCCGTCACGCACCGTCCCCCCAGGCAAGCGGCGCGCTGATCGACGCCCAAGGGCGGGAGGTACCGATCACCGAGCAGATGATCCAGCAGGCCTGCAAGGCCTTGGAAGAAAGCCGGGTCGAGCGCTCGCAGAAAAACTGATCACCTTATTCCTGACCCGGCGCTAGCGCCGGGTTTTTTATGCACGCTGCTTTGCCCCGGGGCAACCCCCGAGCGTCAGACCCTTTTTGCTCCGATGGCGTCAATCAGCTGCGCAAGCTGAGGCGAGTCACCACGGATGCGCACGGATAGCCCTTCGATTTCACGGCGTGGCGGGTAGTGTTTGCGCAATAGGTCGAAAGCCGCACGTTGCTGCTGCGCGTCTTCGCTCAGGCTGCGGCGCAAATCGGCATCATCGCGGCGCGGATCGTAGACAGCGCGGCATAGCATGGCCAGTGCCCACTGCAGATCGGCCTCGGCGTCCAACTCAATCTGCGCGACTGGCGGGCGCGGCAACAGGTCGGCCAGTTGAATGCGCTCCTCCACGCCCAGGTGTCGACACAAGGCGCGATAGATCTGGGCGGTGCCACGCTGACGGCCATCGAGGCTATAGCCGGCGATGTGGGGGGTGGCGACGGTACACAGGTCGGCCAACCGCAGATCGACCTGGGGCTCGCCTTCCCACACGTCCAGCACCGCGTGCAGGTCATCGCGCTGCTGCAGGAGCGTGCGTAATGCGCCATTATCCACCACTGCCCCTCGACTGGCGTTGATCAGCCAGGCGCCGGGGCGCAGTTTCGCCAGTTCTGTAGGGCCTAGCAGGTGCCAGGTCGGGTACTGGCCACCGCGTTCGAGGGGTGTGTGCAGGCTGATGACATCGCAGGCTTGCAGCAGGGTATCGAGCTCGACGTAGTCACCGCCTTCGGCGGCCTGGCGCAATGGATCGCAGACCATCACCTTCCACCCCAGGGCGCGTAGCACGCCCACCAGCCGCCCACCTACTTCGCCTGCACCCACCACGCCGTAGACGCGCTCGGGCAGTGATGCACCCTCAAGGTCAGCGAGAGTCAGCAGGCTGCCCAGCACATAGTCCACCACTCCCCGGGCGTTGCAACCGGGTGCACTGCTCCAGCGGATACCCGCTTGTTCGAAGTAGTCGAGATCGAGGTGATCGGTGCCGATGGTGCAGGTACCCACGAACCGCACGCCACTGCCTTCTAGCAGTTGCCGATCGACCTTGGTCACGGAGCGGACCAGCAGAATGTCGGCCTCCCGGACGCTGGCGGCGTCGAGGCTACGCCCAGGATAACGACGAATCTCGCCAAACCCTTGGAAGAAGGCATCGAGCAAAGGGATGTTTTCGTCGGCAACTATCAGCATGGCGCT
Organism: Pseudomonas sp. KCJK9111; assembly: GCF_046231935.1. NCBI lineage: Bacteria > Pseudomonadati > Pseudomonadota > Gammaproteobacteria > Pseudomonadales > Pseudomonadaceae > Pseudomonas > Pseudomonas sp. KCJK9111. Next base: position 2,990 of record NZ_JBJJMO010000119.1, read on the forward strand.
CTCCTGTCTGGGGAACGCAGTGTAGGCTCAACGCGGAGCGTGTTCCAGAGCGGCTCAGTCGGCTTTCTTGCGGATCCAGTAGAGGAAGGTGCCGGCGGCTTCCTGTTGTTCCAGCAGTTGGTGGCCCAGGAAGGTACAGAACTTGGGGATGTCGCGTTGGGTCGAGGGGTCGGTGGCGATGACTTTCAGCAGGCCGCCGGCGGCGAGGGCGCGCACGTGTTGGTGCAGCATCATCACCGGCTCTGGGCAGTTGAGGCCGGTGGCGTCGAGGGTGGCATCGGGGGTGAGGTCGGTCATGAAGGGCTCCGCAAATGATGGGTATTGTGGCGCATTCGAGGGATGCGGGCCAAGTGGGGCTGTTGGGGGACCCGCTGGGTCAGGGGCGCCGGACCAGCAAGACCGCCTCTACCCGGAATCCGTTGTCTTTTGAGTGCGGTGCAAGGCAAATTTCCCCATACAAATGAGACAGGTTGCCAATCTCTATAAGATGCAAGTTGTGTGGCATTGCAATTTAATACA
>NZ_JBJJMO010000120.1:0-3387 GCF_046231935.1 Pseudomonas sp. KCJK9111
ATCCAGCGTGGTCGATTCGACCCTGCGCTCCGGAATCATCAGATAGTAGGCCCTGTCGCTACGTAGAACATGCCTGTTAGCGACCACCAACCTACCCTCGCCGAGCTCGCGTTGAATCAGAAAGGGTGGAATGAGCGCGACCCCCATTGCGTGCATGGCCGCTTGTGCGAGCATTGAAAAGAGCTCAAGGCGGGGGCCGGTCATGTCGGTTGCTACAGAAATGCCGACGCTACTGAACCACTGGCGCCATGCATAGGGCCGGGTGCTTTGCTGCAGCAGGGGGAGTTGTGCAATGTCGTGAGCCTGGAGGGTTTGCCTGCCACCGAGCAATGCGGGGCTGCAGACAGGGACAGGATTTTCACCCATCAGCCTGTGCGACCGAGTGCCTGACCAATCACCGTCACCAAAGTAGATGGCGGCATCGAAGCTGGTATCGGCAAATAGGAAAGGCCTTGTGCGATTGGTCAGGTTGACCGTGACATCGGGTTGGCGCTGCTGGAAATCCATCAAGCGCGGCAGCAACCATTGAGTGCCGAACGTGGGCACCACTGCAAGCTCGATCACACTGGCGCCCTGCTGACGCATCACCGACAGCGTATCGCGCTCTACCGCATCGAGTTGCGCCGCCACTTGCCGGCTGTAGGACAGCCCTGCCTCGGTCAGCTTCACGCCCCGGTGGGAGCGGCGAAACAACTCGACGTTCAAAAAGCCCTCAAGGCTGCCGATCTGCCTGCATACAGCGCCTTGGGTCAGCGACAGTTCCTGAGCAGCCTTGGTGAAGCTTTCGTGGCGTGCGGCAGCCTCGAAGCAAACCAGGGCGGTAGTGCTGGGTATCTTCCGACGCATGCCTATCCCTCACTCGTGGATGATCGATTTTTGGGTTTTCACTTATTTATGAGTGAGAAAATAGCACTCCTGGGTGCACAAACGTCGTTTGTCCTCGCCGTTTGCCCGGCCTAGGATCACGGCATACGTCATCCACCGTTCTGGGAGAAATGCACTCATGGCCGCCAAAGCAAGCTTTAGCTGGATCGACCCCCTCTTGCTGGATCAACAGCTCACTGAAGAGGAGCGCATGGTTCGAGACAGTGCCTATCAGTTCGCCCAGGACAAGCTGGCTCCGCGTGTGCTTGAAGCGTTCCGTCATGAGAAGACAGATACAGCGATCTTTCGTGAGATGGGTGAAGTGGGGCTGCTGGGCGCCACGATTCCGGAGCAGTATGGTGGGAGCGGTCTGAACTACGTGTGTTACGGGCTCATTGCTCGCGAGGTAGAGCGCATCGACTCGGGGTATCGCTCGATGATGAGCGTGCAGTCGTCGCTGGTGATGGTGCCGATCAATGAATTCGGCTCCGAAGCACAGAAGCAGAAGTACTTGCCCAAGCTGGCCAGTGGCGAGTGGATTGGTTGCTTTGGCCTTACTGAGCCCAACCATGGGTCGGACCCGGGGTCGATGGTCACGCGTGCCCGGAAAGTCGAGGGCGGCTATCGCTTGACCGGTAGCAAGATGTGGATCACCAACAGTCCTATCGCTGATGTGTTCGTGGTATGGGGCAAGGATGATGCAGGTGACATCCGCGGTTTCGTTTTGGAAAAGGGCTGGGAGGGCCTGAGTGCACCGGCCATTCATGGCAAGGTCGGGCTGCGCGCCTCCGTGACGGGTGAGATTGTGATGGACAACGTGTTTGTGCCCGAGGAGAACATGTTCCCTGAGGTGCGCGGGCTCAAGGGGCCTTTTACTTGCCTGAACTCTGCGCGCTACGGGATTTCCTGGGGAGCGCTAGGCGCTGCCGAGGCCTGCTGGCACACAGCGCGGCAGTACACCCTGGACCGGCAGCAGTTTGGCCGGCCGCTGGCGGCCAACCAGCTGATTCAGAAGAAGCTGGCCGACATGCAGACCGAGATCACCTTGGCGCTGCAAGGCTGCTTGCGCTTGGGGCGCATGAAGGATGAGGGCACGGCTGCTGTCGAGATCACGTCGATCATGAAGCGCAACTCATGTGGCAAGGCGCTGGACATCGCCCGCATGGCGCGTGACATGTTGGGCGGTAATGGCATCTCGGACGAATTCGGCGTGGCGCGTCATCTGGTGAACCTTGAGGTGGTGAATACCTACGAAGGCACCCATGACGTGCATGCTCTGATACTGGGGCGTGCGCAGACGGGTATCCAGGCTTTCTATTGATAAGGAGGCGGTCATGGGAGCGCTTTCGCATCTACGCGTGCTGGATCTGTCACGGGTACTGGCGGGGCCATGGGCTGGTCAGATCCTTGCGGACCTGGGTGCCGATGTAATCAAGGTCGAGCGCCCAGGTAAGGGGGATGACACGCGGGCGTGGGGGCCGCCTTATCTCAAGGACAGCGAGGGTGGCAGTACCGGCGAGGCGGCCTATTATCTGGCGGCCAACCGCAACAAGCGTTCGATCACGATCGACTTTACCCAGGCCGATGGCCAGCGACTGATTCGCGAGCTGGCTGCCAAGAGCGATATCGTCATTGAAAACTTCAAGGTAGGTGGCTTGGCGGGCCATGGGTTGGATTATGCCAGCCTGAAGGCTGTCAATCCGAAGCTCATCTACTGTTCGATCACCGGGTTCGGGCAGACAGGTCCCTACGCGCAGCGTGCGGGCTATGACTTCATGATTCAGGGGCTTGGGGGGCTCATGAGCCTGACAGGGCTGCCGGAGGGTGAGGTGGGCGCGGGGCCTGTGAAGGTTGGGGTGGCGCTGACGGACATTCTTACCGGGCTGTATTCGACGGTGGCGATTCTGGCGGCACTGTCTCATCGGGAGCAGCGTGGTGAAGGTCAGCACATCGACATGGCCCTGCTGGATGTCCAGGTGGCGTGCCTGGCCAATCAGGCGATGAATTACCTAACAACGGGCGCGCCGCCGCGGCGACTGGGCAATGCGCACCCGAATATCGTGCCTTATCAGGACTTTCCCACGGCCGATGGCGATTTCATTCTCACCGTGGGCAATGATGGCCAGTTTCGCAAGTTTGCAGAGGTGGCTGGAAATGCTCAGTGGGCGGATGATCCGCGGTTCGCTACTAATAAGGCGCGTGTGGCCAATAGAGGCGAACTAGTGCCTTTGATCCGCCAGGTGACGGTGTTCAGAACGACGGCGCAGTGGGTGAGTGATCTGGAAGCAGTAGGTGTGCCGTGCGGGCCCGTCAACGACCTGGCGCAGGTGTTTAGTGATCCCCAGGTAGTGGCGCGAGAACTGGCGGTGACCATGGCGCACCCGCTGGCGGGGACAGTGCCCCAGGTCGCTTCGCCGATTCGCTTGTCGCAGACGCCTGTTGAGTACAGGCATGCGCCACCTCTATTAGGTGAGCACACCGAGCGCGGATTGGAAGGCGTGTCTTTTTCAAATCCCCCTGCCC
>NZ_JBJJMO010000121.1:0-3177 GCF_046231935.1 Pseudomonas sp. KCJK9111
CGGGGGTTAGGCTACTGGGCAGGCTGTTGGGCGGGTGCCGTCTACGACTTCGTTGTAGGGGGCTTGGTCGCGGTCGCGTAGGCCGTAGTCGCGGATCACCGAGGTGACGCGCACGCGGTAGTCGTCGAAGATTTTGTCGCGGCCGGCGCGTTGGGCGGAGAGGTGGGCGGTGACGTTGCGCCATTGCACCACGGCTTCTTCGTCGCGCCAGGTGGTCACCGACATCACTTTCTTGGGGTTGAGGGTGCTCTGGAAGCACTCCACCGAGATGAACCCTTCCATGGGCTTGAGCAGGGGGGTGAGCTTGTTGACCAGGTCTACGTAGGTTTCGCCCTGGCCGGGCAGTGCTTGCAACTCGAACAATACGACGATCATGGGTGGTGCCTCATCCTTGATGACTTTGTTGTTTTCATGCGGTGGCGGTGCAGCGGGTTACTTCAGGTTGGCAAGCCAGGCGCGCATCACGCGGGCGGCGGCCTGGGTCAGGCGCTCGCCCAGTTCGGCAGCGGCCGAGCGCAGGGCGATCGGGTCCAGGCCGGTCTGGCCGACTTCGTTGGCGTGGCCTACCAGCCACTGCTCGATGCGGGCGGGGTCGGCTTCCAGGTGGCATTGCAGGCCCAGGATGCGGTTATCCACGGCAAACGCCTGGTGCGCGCAGATGTCGGTCTTGGCCAGCAGCACGGCGCCCTCTGGGATGTCGAACTGGTCGCCGTGCCAGTGCAGCACGGGTACGTCGCCCAGTTCGGCAAGCGGCGATTGCTGGCCTTCGGCGGTGAGGGTAAGGGGCGAGAAGCCGATTTCCTTCACGCCCATGGGGTAGACCTTGGCGTTCATGGCGCGGGCGATCAGTTGTGCGCCCAGGCAGATGCCCAGCATGGGCTTGCCCGACTCGACGCGTTGGCGCACCAGCTCAAGTTCGGCCTTGAGGAAGGGGTAGGGCTTTTCGTCGTAAGCGCCGATGGGGCCACCCAGCACGATCAGCAGGTCGGCCTGCATCACCTGTTCGGGGTGAAGGGTTTCGACGGTGGGGTCGATGTAGGTCAGGCTGTAGCCGGCTTCGTTCAGGACGGGGGCCAGGGTGCCGACGTCTTCGAAGTGGATGTGGCGCAGTGCGATGGCTGTCTTCATGTGCAAACCCGATGATGAAAGAAGTAAGGGCGCGGTTTACGCCGTGGGGTTGAGGTCGACCTTGATCGTACCGGCCTTGGGGAAGGTGCAGCAGGCCAGGGCGTGGCCGTCGCGCTTGTCCTGGTCGGTCAGGCAGAAGTCGGGTTCGACGCTGTACTCGCCTTCCGACACTTTCAGCCGGCAGTGGCCGCAGATGCCGGCGCGGCACAGGCTGCGCACTTCGATGCCGCTGGTTTCCAGCATCTCCAGCAGGCTCTTGCCTGCGGCGGGCTCCAGCATCTGGTCGTTGTGCTGAAGGTGCAGGCGCAGGGGGCTTTCGGCCTGGGCATCGTCTGGCGTGGTCGGGGCAGAGGCGGCTGGCGGGGTGAAGGATTCGATCAGCAGGGGGCAGGCGGGGAACAGCGCCAGCAGGTGCTCGCGCATGCCTTGGGCGAAGCCGTGGCTGCCACAGATCACCACGCTGTCCGGGTTGCCCAGTGCTTGCAGGTCCTGGGCTTGCGGGCGGCCGGCCTTGAAGTGACCCTTACCGTGCACCGCTTCGCGGGTGACGAACACCTGCAGGTCGAACCAGGGGCAGCTCAGTTCCAGTTGCAGCAGTTCGTGCAGGAACGGGATGTCGGCAATGGACGGCACGCACAGCAGCAGGCTGACCTGCGGCACGCTCAAGCCGCGCTGGGCGCGCTCGTGCAGCCCGCGCAGCAGGGCGATGGGCAGGGTGATGCCGATGCCGCCGGCCAGCAGGCCGACGTGGCGGCAGGCCTGGACCGAGGCCAGGGCGATGTCACCTGCGGTGAACTGCACATCGAAACGCGAGCCGGGTTGGCAGGTGGCGTGCAGCTGGTCCGAGACCCCGCCGCGCCCTTCGCGCTTGATCGCCAGCTCGAACTGGTCGTTGCCGAGCCTGCGGGTGATGGAGTACAGCCGCTGCTGGCGGGCGCCGGACAGGTCTGTTGCCTGCAACGCCACGTGCCGGCCGGGCACCAGGTCCGCCAAAAAGGCGCTGGAGGCGTTAAGTACGCGCAGGCCGAATACCTTGATCTGCGCGGTCTCGCTGCTGACGTGCTCGCACACGGCTTCGAAGCTTGTCGGGGTACTCATGCGCTAGCCCTCTCGCGCAGCTGTTCGACGGCTTGTTCGGCGCTCTCCAGGCCATTGCCGGCCAGGCCGATGCGGTTGACCAGGGCTTCGAGGGAGTCGGTGTAGACGCTGATCTCGTTGTTGTCGCCCACGTCGTGCAGGATCTCGTTGCCGTTGGGCAAGCCCAGCATGTCGAATACCCGCGCCCAGGCGCCCATCTCGTTGTTGGCGAACATCTGCACGGTGCGCAGGATGATCGAGCGCAGGTACAGGCGTTCCTTGCGGGTCAGGCCGTTGACGATGTCGGTGGCGACGAAGCTGAATACGCTGGAGTGGCTCCACTCGTCCATGGCGTGGGTGCGGGTGACTTCGTGGCAGACCGACTGGATGGTGGTGTCTTCGGCCATGGTCTTGAGGTAGTCGGTGATCAGTGTTTCGCTGGCGCAGGCGATGCCGAAGCGGGTCAGGCGGCGTTCCCATTCGGCGGTGCAGTTGGCCAGCAGCGCTTCGCGCCAGGTCACCAGGTTGAAGGCGCTGAAGTCCAGGGGGGTAAGTTGGCGCATGTCATAGATGTAATTGCAGGCCATGATCGACATACGCGTATGCAGGGCTTCATCGAGCAGGGCTTGTGACATCACATCTTGCAGCAGTGCGCGGTTATGGCTTTGCGGCGGGGTCTTGATAATGTCTTCACACGCCGGCACTACCACATTGCATTCAATATAAATGGTCTTGAGGTTATAGATGCCCCAGGCGTAGGACATGCACTTGGACTGTAAGTCTTTGGGGGCTTCAAGCCAGGCCTGGTGGTTGCGAAACGGCAGCAGTGAATGGCTGAAATCGTTCTTGTTAGCATCGAACGCCAGGCCCCAGTAGTCGGGCTGTGGCTGGTTTACAGCAGCGCGGGTTTTCCACAGGGTTGAAAGTTTGGCCAGCATGCCTTTAACTGCATCATCGGTACCGCTATGGTTA
>NZ_JBJJMO010000122.1:0-3113 GCF_046231935.1 Pseudomonas sp. KCJK9111
GATGCGTTGCGAACTTTCGGTTCATGTCATCTTCACCACCGCAATCTGCAGAAGCAAATTGCTTGGGTGTTATATGGTCAAGCCTCACGGGCAATTAGTATTGGTTAGCTCAACGCCTCACAGCGCTTACACACCCAACCTATCAACGTCGTAGTCTTCGACGGCCCTTTAGGGGATTCAAGATCCCAGTGAGATCTCATCTTGAGGCAAGTTTCCCGCTTAGATGCTTTCAGCGGTTATCTCTTCCGAACATAGCTACCCGGCAATGCCACTGGCGTGACAACCGGAACACCAGAGGTTCGTCCACTCCGGTCCTCTCGTACTAGGAGCAGCCCCTCTCAAATCTCAAACGTCCACGGCAGATAGGGACCGAACTGTCTCACGACGTTCTAAACCCAGCTCGCGTACCACTTTAAATGGCGAACAGCCATACCCTTGGGACCGGCTTCAGCCCCAGGATGTGATGAGCCGACATCGAGGTGCCAAACACCGCCGTCGATATGAACTCTTGGGCGGTATCAGCCTGTTATCCCCGGAGTACCTTTTATCCGTTGAGCGATGGCCCTTCCATACAGAACCACCGGATCACTAAGACCTACTTTCGTACCTGCTCGACGTGTGTGTCTCGCAGTCAAGCGCGCTTTTGCCTTTATACTCTACGACCGATTTCCGACCGGTCTGAGCGCACCTTCGTACTCCTCCGTTACTCTTTGGGAGGAGACCGCCCCAGTCAAACTACCCACCATACACTGTCCTCGATCCGGATAACGGACCTGAGTTAGAACCTCAAAGTTGCCAGGGTGGTATTTCAAGGATGGCTCCATGAGAACTGGCGTCCCCACTTCAAAGCCTCCCACCTATCCTACACAAGCAAATTCAAAGTCCAGTGCAAAGCTATAGTAAAGGTTCACGGGGTCTTTCCGTCTAGCCGCGGATACACTGCATCTTCACAGCGATTTCAATTTCACTGAGTCTCGGGTGGAGACAGCGCCGCCATCGTTACGCCATTCGTGCAGGTCGGAACTTACCCGACAAGGAATTTCGCTACCTTAGGACCGTTATAGTTACGGCCGCCGTTTACCGGGGCTTCGATCAAGAGCTTCGCTTGCGCTAACCCCATCAATTAACCTTCCGGCACCGGGCAGGCGTCACACCCTATACGTCCACTTTCGTGTTTGCAGAGTGCTGTGTTTTTAATAAACAGTCGCAGCGGCCTGGTATCTTCGACCAGCAAAAGCTTACGGGGCAAGCCCTTCACCTTCGCCGGCGCACCTTCTCCCGAAGTTACGGTGCCATTTTGCCTAGTTCCTTCACCCGAGTTCTCTCAAGCGCCTTGGTATTCTCTACCTAACCACCTGTGTCGGTTTGGGGTACGGTTCCCAGTTATCTGAAGCTTAGGAGCTTTTCTTGGAAGCATGGTATCAACCACTTCATCGCCTAAAGGCAACTCGTCATCAGCTCTCGGCCTTGAAATCCCGGATTTGCCTAAGATTTCAGCCTACCACCTTAAACCTGGACAACCAACGCCAGGCTGGCCTAACCTTCTCCGTCCCTCCATCGCAATAACTGGAAGTACAGGAATATTAACCTGTTTTCCATCGACTACGCTTTTCAGCCTCGCCTTAGGGACCGACTAACCCTGCGTCGATTAACGTTGCGCAGGAAACCTTGGTCTTTCGGCGTGCGAGTTTTTCACTCGCATTGTCGTTACTCATGTCAGCATTCGCACTTCTGATACCTCCAGCAAGCTTCTCAACTCACCTTCACAGGCTTACAGAACGCTCCTCTACCGCATCATCATACGATGATACCCGTAGCTTCGGTGCATGGTTTGAGCCCCGTTACATCTTCCGCGCAGGCCGACTCGACTAGTGAGCTATTACGCTTTCTTTAAAGGGTGGCTGCTTCTAAGCCAACCTCCTAGCTGTCTAAGCCTTCCCACATCGTTTCCCACTTAACCATGACTTTGGGACCTTAGCTGACGGTCTGGGTTGTTTCCCTTTTCACGACGGACGTTAGCACCCGCCGTGTGTCTCCCATGCTCGGCACTTGTAGGTATTCGGAGTTTGCATCGGTTTGGTAAGTCGGGATGACCCCCTAGCCGAAACAGTGCTCTACCCCCTACAGTGATACATGAGGCGCTACCTAAATAGCTTTCGAGGAGAACCAGCTATCTCCGAGCTTGATTAGCCTTTCACTCCGATCCACAGGTCATCCGCTAACTTTTCAACGGTAGTCGGTTCGGTCCTCCAGTCAGTGTTACCTAACCTTCAACCTGCCCATGGATAGATCGCCCGGTTTCGGGTCTATACCCAGCGACTAAACGCCCTATTAAGACTCGCTTTCGCTACGCCTCCCCTATTCGGTTAAGCTCGCCACTGAATATAAGTCGCTGACCCATTATACAAAAGGTACGCAGTCACCTAACAAAGTAGGCTCCCACTGCTTGTACGCATACGGTTTCAGGTTCTATTTCACTCCCCTCTCCGGGGTTCTTTTCGCCTTTCCCTCACGGTACTGGTTCACTATCGGTCAGTCAGTAGTATTTAGCCTTGGAGGATGGTCCCCCCATATTCAGACAAAGTTTCTCGTGCTCCGTCCTACTCGATTTCATTGATAAGAGATTTTCGTGTACGGGGCTATCACCCACTATGGCCGCACTTTCCAGAGCGTTCCACTAATCTCAAATCAACTTAAGGGCTGGTCCCCGTTCGCTCGCCACTACTAAGGGAATCTCGGTTGATTTCTTTTCCTCAGGGTACTTAGATGTTTCAGTTCCCCTGGTTCGCCTCTTGCACCTATGTATTCAGTACAAGATAACCAGCTTGTGCTGGCTGGGTTCCCCCATTCAGAGATCTCTGGATCACAGTCTGTTTGCCGACTCCCCAAAGCTTTTCGCAGGCTACCACGTCTTTCATCGCCTCTGACTGCCAAGGCATCCACCGTATGCGCTTCTTCACTTGACCATATAACCCCAAGCAATCTGGTTATACTGTGAAGACGACATTCGCCGAAAATTCGCACGTCGCTCTTACGAGCAGAACTCACAAATTTTACCTTAGCCTGAATTCCAGCAGTGAAACTGGTCTTCAGTCTATTTCTATCACATATCC
>NZ_JBJJMO010000123.1:0-3082 GCF_046231935.1 Pseudomonas sp. KCJK9111
CGCCAGGCTGGCCTGCGTGCGAAGGTCTTGGATTTGGCGGAGAGCAATGGCGGTTGGGTGGCGATTCAGCACCTTTTGCGTTCGATTCAAGCACGTCAGAGATTTCTGGATTCGGCCAGCAGCATTCCTCAGCAAAGACGATTCATTTTCGCGGGCGCGAAAATGAGTGCGTTAAATGGCCCCCCATTTGTTAAGCAGCCGTGTACCAGCAACGACAAAAAATTGGGTTTTCCTTACAGCGCTCACGCGGAATTAGCCCTTTAAAACCTTGCTGAGCAAGCGAGAGCAACACTGCTGCAACGTCCGGAATATCTTGCAGGGATAGGAGTGCTGCAGGGCAAGACAGGTGAAGTTAGCTAACGCATCTTCACGTCTTGCCCATTCGCCTACCGGCTCACGGGAGCAGTTTCCGAATCGGAAACTGTAAACCTCTACTAGCTCGATGCCTCTTGCAAACGAGCTCATCGGGGTTATTCTGGTTTTTTCACCCTTCCCATTTACTGGTAGGGTCGTGAGGTTTACCGATAAATAGCCTTTTTAGGCTTCTGGTTTACCGATACGCGCATTATATTTATCCATTTTTAAAATCTACAACCCTTGAATAACAAGGGCTATAGCGGTTTTTTTGGGTTAAAAACAAAACCACTCTATCTAGATAGACGTACATCGAGTAGGTATGCTTTTGCCAGCGCTCTATTTTTTGGTGACTTTATGGAAATTTTCACTGCGTTCATTTCTGCAATTTCGGATGCCAACCCAATGGTTCTGGTAACCGTAATTTCTGTCGTAGCTCTCCTGGTCGTAGCCGAATGTGTTCGGCAGCTGTGTAAGGCAATGAGGAAGGATTGATGGCCAGAAAGTTTTGCATGTGCCCTACCTGGTGGGTCAGGGACAAAGATGGCCTATCGAGGTTTTCTGCTGGCAAGGATGCTGGCCAAAACATTGCCGCTTTGAAATGTGTGCTTGCGATCTCAACGGCAGTAGATTTCCACACCAGGAAGGCGAAGCTATCGCTCTCAGATCTGGAGACCTTGACTGGTCTTTCGCGACCTATGGTGATTCGTGGTTTAGCCAAGCTGCAGGGCTTTGGGATCGTTGCGGTAGGTAAGGACAGCCGTGTTCATGAATACGAACTTACGGTTTTGAAAAATGACGACCATTGGGGGAAGGTGCCCTATGACCGAATTCTGAAGCAGTTGCGGACGTTGCCGAACAGAGGTGCGATACCGCTGACTGCACTGAAGCTCTATCTGCTACTGATTGCTTATCGTCCCAACTCATCTGAGACGGTGCTTATTGGATACGACCTTATTGAGAAATATTTGGCCTGCCAGCGTTCGCAAATACGGCCTGCCCTGGACATCCTCTATACCCACACCTTGATCAGTGTTGCTCTTGAAGGTGAGGAGAGGAGGCGGCGACACAATGCATATCAGGTTTTAGGCCTCTGATTTTTTTGTGTCATTAGCGGATTTAGCGGGTCAAGGGCCGATCCCCCGGCTCGTCGGGGAAGCGCTTCATCTCCCCGGCGAACGGAGGTACGGGCGAAGCGAACCCTTGAGCCCACGCGTAGAAAAACGCTAATGGCTGGTGGCTGGGGGGGCTTTTCCCCCAGCCGCCTGCCTCGCGGCGAGCAGCCCCCGGAGGGCCGCCGGAGGCATTTGAATTTTTTGTGCAAAGTGGGCTGCTGACACACCTTCTGGTGATGGCAACCTATCGGCATGGCAATCAAGGTTGGTGACTATATGTACCAGTTCTTGAAAAAGGCTGTGAGTCTCAATGAGTTGGCCGTGGTATCGGCTTGAATCGAGGCGGCTCGCAGAGCAAGATGAACGGAGCGCTCATAGGAAAAATGAGACGCCAAAAACAACAAAACCCGGATCAAAGCGCGCCAACGCTCCCCGGGTTTCATCGTTAAGATTCGGGGATAGTATGACCACCGTGCACGTGATTTATCAAGTGCCGACCCCCGCCAGGACTGGCGGAGGTGGGCGTGACAGCACCAGGTTTAGGGCGTAACGCCGTTGGTCGGGGCGGCGCCTCGGGAAGTACACGAAATCCTCTACCCCCCCAGGACTTGCGAGCGAAGCTGCAGGCCAACCGGGCTGAGCGTTATGACCTCCTTGCATCTGCACGGGCCCTGTTCCTCCATGAGGGGAAACGGGAAGGACTGCTGCACCCGCAAGACTGGCATCGCACGGCCAAGTGCAAATGGACGCCAGTGGCGGGAATGGTCGGCGTGCACGCCTCGCGCGAGCATGGCAGTGCTTTCTACAGCGGAGTGATGAATTGCGGCAGTGTTTGGGCGTGCCCGGTCTGCGCTGCGAAGGTTCAGGAGCGTCGCCGTGAAGAGGTGGCCAAGGCTGTGGCCTGGGCTGATGCCCAGGGCCTGCAAACGGCGATGGTGACCCTGACGTTCCCTCACTACGCCTGGGATGAACTGACGGATCTACTGGAGCAGCAGAAGACCGCGCTGAAGTACCTGCGCGAGGGTTCGCCTTGGAGCCGTTTCAAAAAATCCACGGGTTACCAGGGATTGATCCGTTCGCTTGAACTGACCCATGGCGACAATGGCTGGCATCCGCACACCCACGAACTGTGGTTCGTCGATGCCGGTACCGATGCCGACAGCATGAAAAAGACTGTGCTCGAGCGTTGGAAGACCAGCTGCGCACGTGCGGGTCTGATCGACCTGGACAACGCTGCCCAGATCGCCGCGTTTGAATCGCACGCCGTCGATGTGAAGGGTTGGTGTACTGCTAGCGACTATTTGGCTAAGCAGGATGACAGCCGCCATTGGGGCGTGGATGCAGAGATCGCTAAGGCTTCGACCAAGGCCGGTCGGGCCAAGGGTAAGCATCCCTTCGCACTGCTCGCCCTGTTCCAAGACGGTGATTGGAAGGCTGGCCATCGATACCTGGACTACGCCGCGGCGATGAAGGGCAAGCGTCAGTTGTTCTGGTCAGCAGGGCTCAAGGCGAAGGTCGGCGTGATCGAGCAGAGCGACGAAGAGGTGGCGGAGGAGCAGCGTGATGACGCTGACTTGCTCGGTCATTTGGAGATCGAGCAGTGGAAGCTGATC
>NZ_JBJJMO010000124.1:0-2794 GCF_046231935.1 Pseudomonas sp. KCJK9111
GGTCAGCTGGTGGTGCGCGACAACCGTCTGTGGACGCCCGAGGAAACCTGGCAGGTGCTGCATGAGCAGGCCATCACCATCGCCTGTTTCCCGCCTGCGTACCTGCAACAGTTGGCCGAATACGGCCAGGCCTTCGACAACCCGCCACCGGTGCAGATCTACTGCTTTGGCGGCGACGCCGTGGCCGATGCCAATTTCGAGTTGGTCAAGCGCACCCTGCGCCCAAGGCTGCTGACCAATGGCTACGGCCCTACCGAAACCGTGGTCACGCCGTTGCTGTGGGTGGTCGATACCGACCAGCGCTGCGAGGCGGCCTATGCGCCGATTGGCACACGGGTGGGCGAGCGTACCCTGCACATTCTCGATGCCGGCCTGAACCCATTGCCCGATGGCGTACCGGGTGAGTTGTACATTGGCGGGGAGGGGCTTGCGCGGGGCTACCATGCGCGGCCAGGCCTGACCGCCGAGCGTTTCGTCGCCGACCCCAGTGGCCGTGGCGCGCGCCTGTACCGCACCGGCGACCTGGTGCGCCGCCGCGCAGACGGGGTGATCGACTTCCTTGGCCGCCTGGATCATCAGGTGAAGATCCGGGGCTTTCGCATCGAGCTGGGCGAAATCGAGGCCCGCTTGCGCAGTCAACCCCAGGTGCGCGATGCGGTCGTCGTGGCCCGTGACACCGAAGGCGGCAAGCAACTGATCGGCTACGTGGCCACCAGCAGCCCGGCGCTGCAAGGCGAGGCGCTGCGCATGGCGTTGCAACAGGGCTTGCCCGACTACATGGTGCCCAGCCAGATCCTGGTGCTGGAACACCTGCCGCTGAGCCCCAACGGCAAGGTCGACCGCAAGGCGCTGCCAGACCCGTCCTTCAAGGGCCGCGAGTACGTGGCGCCGCGCAACGCCCTCGAAGCGGGCCTTGTCGCGATCTGGCAAGAGGTGCTGGAGCTGGAGCAGGTCGGGGTGACGGACAACTTCTTCGAGCTGGGCGGCGATTCCTTGCGCACCCTGAAGGTGTTGTCCAAGGTGCGCAATCAACCGGCGCTGGGCGTTGAGCTGAAGCTGCGTGACATGATGAGCAAACCCACCATCGCCGAGTTGTCCGGTTATGTGGATGACGCCGTGGCAGTGCCGTCACCGCTGCTGCCGCTCAACGGCCCGGTCGCGCATTGCGAGCCCCTGTTCTGCCTGCACGCAGGGTTCGGCACCGTGTTCGACTACGAGCCCCTGGCGCGGCGACTGGACGGAGTGCGCCAGGTCATCGGCGTGCAGTGCCGCATGCTGCTGGACAAGCACTGGCAGGACAGCTCGCTGGAAGCCATGGCCCAGGACTACGCAGGGTTCATCCGCGAACAGCAACCACAAGGGCCGTACCACTTGCTGGGCTGGTCGCTGGGCGGGCCGCTGGCGCTGCTGGTCGCCCGTGTGCTGGAAGGGCAGGGCCACTGCGTGCACTTCGTTGGGCTGGTGGACAGCTTCGTGCCCGGTGACCACGGCCCAGAGGACGACCTGACCGAAGAGCTGCGCAACTTCCTGTCGATCATCCTGGACCAGCCGCCCGAAAGCCTGCCGACGTTCGACCTGTCTACGGATGGCTCCCACCTGGCCCTCGAAGCCCTGGTAGCGCAGGTGCAGGCCCACGTGCTGGGCAGCGGTGATTCACCGCGCTTTGCTGCCGAGGAACTGGTGCATGCCTTTACGGTGGCGCTGCGCCTCAAGGCACTGTCGCGACGCCTGGCGCCGCTGCCCGCCATCGAGTGCCCGGCCAGCTTCTGGTGGGCAGAAGAGGGGTACGGCGCACCGGCCCACGCCTATCAACGGCAGTTCAGCCATGACGACGCAACGCTCATCCAGGCGTCGCACTTCGACATCCTCAAGCAGCCCCAGGTGTTGCGCGAGGTGTGCCAGTGCCTGGACGCGACCACCGAAACCCAGGGGCGCGCGTGACGCGCCCTGTCACTGACTTTCAAGTAAGGATTGAACATGGCATTGCACCCTGACCTGGCAGCGTTTCTGGAACTGGTCGAATTCGGCAGGCTGACCGGCAAGAGCCAGCCCATGCACGCGATGGAGGTGGCCCAGGCCCGCGCCGAATTCGCCGCCAGCTCGCAAGTGCTCGACCCCAGCCCGCCCGGTGACCTGAGTGTCAGCGAACTGAGCATCCCCACCCGCGACGGCGCCCAGCTGCCCGCACGGCTCTACCGTAACGGGCAGCCTGCAGCTGCACCGCAACCGGTGATCCTCTACCTGCACGGCGGCGGCTATGTGGTCGGCAGCCTCGATTCACACGATTCGGTGTGCCGGCGCCTGGCGAGCATGGGCGACTTCGCGGTGCTCGCCCCGGATTACCGACTGGCGCCGGAGCACCGTTTCCCCGTTCCAGTGAACGATGCGCTCGATGCCGCCAACTGGCTGGCCGAGCATGCCCTTGCGCTTGGGCTGGACAACCGCCGGGTGGTATTTGCCGGCGACAGCGTCGGCGCAAGCCTTGCGACCGTCCTGGCCATCACCGCGGTCAAGGCCCCTGAAACGTTGGCGATCAAGCCGCTGGCGCAGCTGCTGTTCTACCCGGTCACCGACTTGTCGTGCCTGCGCGACTCCCACCGCCAGCATGCCGAAGGCTATTTGCTGGAGACCAAGACGCTGGAGTGGTTCTACCAGCACTACGCACCGCTGCCCGAACAACGCCTGGACTGGCGCGCTTCACCGCTGCTGGCCCAAGTGCACACGCCTCTGGCGCCGGCTTATCTGTGGGTGGCGGAATATGACCCGTTGCATGACGAAGGCTTGGCCTATCGCG
>NZ_JBJJMO010000125.1:0-2410 GCF_046231935.1 Pseudomonas sp. KCJK9111
GACCACTGCCACGCTGACGGCTTCGCCGAGCGTGACCGAAGGTGGCGTGATCACGTACACCGTGACCCTGACCAACCCGGCTCAGACTCCGGTCACCGTGACCTTGTCCAACGGCCAGGTCATCACCGTTGAGGCTGGCAAGACCCAAGGCAGCATCGACTTCCAGACCCCGGCGAACGACGTCTACAACAACGGCTCGACCGTTAGCGTGACTATCGACAGCGCCACGGGTGGCAACTTTGAACAGCTGACGCCAAACCCGACACCAGCCGTTACCACGATCAATGATTCGATCGACACCACTACCGCGATCCTGACCGCGAGTCCTTCGGTCACCGAAGGCGGTATCATCACCTACACCGTGACCTTGACCAACCCGGCTCAGACCCCGGTGACCGTGACCCTGTCCAATGGCCAGGTCATCACCGTTGAAGCAGGCAAGACCCAGGGCAGCATCGACTTCCAGACCCCGGCCAACGACGTCTACAACAACGGCTCGACCGTTAGTGTGACCATCGACAGCGCTACGGGCGGCAACTTCGAGCAGCTGACGCCGAACCCAGCGGCTGCGGTTACCACGATCAATGATTCAATCGACACTACAACCGCGACCCTGACCGCGAACCCTTCGGTTACTGAGGGCGGTGTCATCACCTACACCGTGACCCTGACCAACCCGGCTCAGACTCCGGTCACCGTGACCCTGTCCAACGGACAGGTCATCACCGTTGAAGCAGGCAAGACTCAAGGCAGCATCGACTTCCAGACCCCGGCCAACGACGTTTACAACAACGGTTCCACCGTTAGCGTGACCATCGACAGCGCCACGGGCGGTAACTTCGAGCAGCTGACGCCTAACCCGACGCCAGCCGTAACGACGATTAATGATTCAATCGACACCACTACCGCGACCCTAACCGCTTCGCCGAGCGTCACCGAAGGCGGTGTGATCACCTACACCGTAACGCTGACCAACCCGGCTCAAACCCCGGTGACCGTGACCCTGTCCAACGGCCAGGCCATCACCGTTGAAGCAGGCAAGACCCAGGGCAGCATCGACTTCCAGACCCCGGCCAACGACGTTTACAACAACGGTTCCACCGTTAGCGTGACCATCGACAGCGCCACCGGCGGCAACTTCGAAAAACTGACCGCAAACCCCACGCCAGCCTCCACGGTCATCAACGACAGTATCGACACTGTCACCGTTAGCATCGTCAGTAACGGCAATGTGACCGAAGATCAGCAGCCGTCCTTCACGGTCAAAGTCAGTCAAGCCTTGGACCGTCCGCTCACTGTCACATTGTCGAATGGTGACAAAGTCACCATCGAGGCTGGAAAGACTGAGGTCGAGTACAAGCTCGCCGCACAAGGCGACGATGTCATCAAGGATCCAGGCTCCGTCACGCTAGGCGTGACCGACGCTAGCGTCCCGGGCGCCACGTTCGAGAACCTAGTCATCGGTGGCCCGGCAACAGTTGAAATTTCCGACACCATCAGCGAAGTCATCGCAACCCTTACGGCGGACAAGACGACTGTTACAGAGGGTGGCCAAGTTACCTACACCGTAACCCTGAGCAACGCTCAAGGCTTGCCTGTCACTCAACATGGAGCACTGACTTTCACGCTGACTGACGGGACGAAAGTCACCATTCCAGCCAATAGCGTCGCTGGCAGCACTACTATTGCCGTTGGCGATGATGTGTATATGGGTGGCCAGCCTGCTCTGGTGAACAAGCTAGAGTCGGTTTCGGGTGGAGATAACTTCGAGAAGTTGACGCTGGGCAATGAGGTTGTAACCACTACAGTAACTGACGAGCCAGGTTCGGGTACCCCGGGCACGGGTAACCAAGGCGATTTGGTACTGGTCACTATTACCGCTGACCAGAACTCCGTAGCTGAGAACGTCAAGCCGACGTTCACTGTTCAGATCAACAAGGCCTTGGCCAATGACTTGGTTGTGACCCTGAGCAACAACGCTCAGGTCACCATCAAGGCTGGTCAGACTGCCGTGTCCTACGAGCATGCTGCTCAAGGCGACGACGTCTACAAAGACTCGGGCGAAATCAGCCTGGGCATCAAGTCGGCAGCAGACGCTGGCGGCCGTACCTTCGAAAACCTGCAGCTGGGTAACGATGCCTCGGTCAAAGTTACCGATACCATCGACGAAGTTGTGGCCAAGCTCACCGCTTCGACTTCGGTCGCCGAAGGCGGCGAGATAACCTACACCGTGACGCTGACCAACAAAGACGGTCTGCCGATCAACAACCACGCTGAGCTGTACTTCCACCTGAAAGACGGCACCACCGTCGTGGTTCCTGCCAACAGCACCGTAGGTTCGGCCACCGCTACTGCGCCGGACAACGTTTATGTGGGTACGAACCCTGCCGTCGTGAACTCGATCGAATCG
>NZ_JBJJMO010000126.1:0-1924 GCF_046231935.1 Pseudomonas sp. KCJK9111
GTTTGTGCGCCAGGCATGGCGCGTTGCGCTTCAGCGCAACCCGTTTGGCTGTGGTGGCCAAGCGGGTGACTTGGAGGTGAAAGTCCTCTGCACACCCGGCAAGGGGAAGTGTTAGCCAGAGGCAAGGGTGTCGCGGGCGACTGCGAATCTGAAGGAAGCCCGAGGCAAAATGCTGGCCTGACGAACAGGAAGCGGATAGAGGCGGCGCAACGGGGTGAGAAGGCAAACATCTTCAAAGCCCGATACTTGCACGGAACGTTGTGTCGTAGATCCGACAGGCATAAGCAGGAAGGTCGCGCGAATTACCCTGGGAGATCTGCACGCTTGCCATTGTGCTACCGAGCGTCGAGAGGCGACGGGATGAGTATGCAGAAGTCAGCCGAAGCCGTAGTAAGTGGCGGTTAACCGCGTCACCAAGGGCCGAACAGGTTATGCCGCCAGTAGGCGTCGCTGTCTCGTTGGTAGCCGTAATGCAGAAATTTCCCACAACGGAAACTGTCATCCCGAGTCCCGGCCAGAAGCCGAGGGTGATGCCTGACAGTGCACAGGTGTCGACGGCGTCAGTGGCGTGGACGAATGCGGAGCCGGACACGCTGATGGAGCGGGTGCTTGCACCGGTTAACCTCAGACGTGCGTATCAACGCGTAGTCAGCAACAAGGGAGCACCGGGTGCCGATGGCATGAAGGTGGCCGACTTGGCAGGTTACGTAAATCAGTATTGGCCAATCCTCAAGGCCAGGCTGCTGGCAGGTGATTACCATCCTCAAGCAGTGCGGGCGGTTGAAATTCCCAAACCACAGGGCGGTACGCGGCAACTGGGAATTCCCAGCGTCGTAGACCGCCTGATCCAGCAAGCCTTGCAGCAACAGCTCACGCCAATTTTCGATCCGCTGTTTTCGGACTACAGCTACGGTTTTCGTCCGGGCAAAAGCGCTCATCAAGCCGTTGAGATGGCCCGAGCCCATATGACAGCGGGGCATCGCTGGTGCGTGGAGCTTGATCTGGAAAAGTTCTTCGATCGAGTCAACCACGACATCCTCATGGCCTGTGTCGAGCGCCGGGTCAAAGATAAGTGCGCACTTAGGCTTATCCGCCGCTACCTTGAAGCGGGAGTCATGTCAGGCGGTGTCGTCAGCCCACGGCAGGAGGGGACGCCGCAAGGCGGCCCGCTCTCGCCGTTGCTGTCGAACATCCTACTGGATGAACTCGACCGTGAATTGGAACGACGGGATCATCGCTTCGTGCGCTATGCCGATGATGCGAACATTTATGTGCGTAGTCAGAGGGCGGGCGAACGAGTATTGGCCAGCGTCGAGTGCTTCCTGAAAGAACGTCTGAAACTGACGGTGAACAGGAGCAAGAGCCAAGTGGCAAGGGCGTGGAAATGCGACTACTTAGGTTATGGAATGAGCTGGCATCAGCAGCCCAGGCTGAGAGTGGCGACGATGAGCCTTGGCCGCCTGCGCGGTCGGCTCAAGGAACTTCTGCGCGGGGCGCGAGGCCGCAAGATGGCCTATATCATCGAGCGGCTGAACCCCGTGGTACGGGGCTGGGCAAGTTACTTCAAGCTCAGTCAGAGCAGACGTCCACTAGAAGAGCTGGATGGGTGGATCAGGCACAAGCTTCGCTGTGTAATCTGGCGGCAATGGAAGCGGCCTTCTACGAGAGCACGCAACCTGATGCGTTTGGGCCTAAGCCAAGAACGTGCCTGCAAATCGGCCTTCAATGGCCGAGGCCCATGGTGGAACTCGGGTGCGTCGCATGTGAATCAGGCGCTGCCGAAGAAACTATGGGATCGACTTGGACTTGTCTCGATACTGGATACGATCAACCGGCTTAGCTGCATAACCTGAACCGCCGTGTACGGAACCGTACGCACGGTGGTGTGAGAGGACGGCGGGTGTGATCCCGCCTCCTACTCGAT
>NZ_JBJJMO010000127.1:0-1320 GCF_046231935.1 Pseudomonas sp. KCJK9111
GAGGGTGTCAGAAATTTTGTGTTCGGGCATAACATGAGTAAGAGGTGCATGTATGCCAACCAAAAAGAAACCCCTGCGTGACCTGCCCAAAATCCCCAAAGAGCTGCTGGAGCAGTTCGGTGAGGGCCTGATGACCGCAGAAGCTATCGAAGATGCATCTGCGGCCTTCAAGAAGGCCTTGATCGAGCGTGCCCTGCATGCCGAGCTTGGCCACCACCTGGGCTATCCGCCGGGCGCGCAGCGCCCAGAGGATGAGACCAACCAGCGTAACGGCAAGAGTGGCAAGACGGTTTTGACCGGCGATGGCCCGCTGCGGCTGGAAATTCCTCGAGATCGAGACGGCAGTTTTGCACCGATTCTGATTCCCAAGCACGAGCGCCGATATACCGGTTTCGATGACAAGATCATCGCCATGTACGCCCGTGGAATGACGGTCAGGGAGATCCGGGCATTTCTGTCAGAGCAGTACGGCACAGACGTTTCACCCGATTTCATCAGCTCTGTGACAGACGAGGTCATGGACGAAATTGGCGCGTGGCAACAACGGCCCCTGGAACCGATGTACCCGGTCATTTTCTTTGATGCACTGCGGGTGAAGATCCGCGAAGAAGGCCTGGTGCGCAACAAGGCCATTTACCTGGCTCTGGGCGTTCTACCCGACGGAACCCGCGATATCTTGGGCATCTGGATTGAGAACACCGAGGGTGCGAAGTTCTGGATGAAGGTCTTCAACGACCTCAAGACGCGTGGCGTCGAGGATGTGCTGATTGCCGTGACCGATGGTCTCAAAGGCATGCCAGAAGCCCTCAGTGCAGTGTTTCCAGAGACGACGCTGCAGACATGCATCGTGCACCTGATCCGCAACAGCCTGGACTTCGCGGCATGGGACAAGCGGCGGGCACTGGCCAAGGAACTTAAGCCGATCTACCAGGCCATCAACGCCGAAGCGGCTGAGCAGGCACTGGATGAGTTCGAGAACGGACCGTGGGGTGAGAAATATCCAACGGTGGTGGCGGCTTGGAGACGGGCTTGGGATCGCGTGATTCCGTTCTTTGTTTTCCCGCCAGCCATTCGGAAAGTGATCTACACCACCAACGCCATCGAGAGCATCAACGCCCAGCTGCGCAAGGTCATCAAGACCCGGGGGCATTTCCCGAACGATGACGCAGCGACCAAGTTGATTTGGCTGGGACTGCGTAACATAACAGCCAACTGGGGAAAACCGGCCCATGATTGGAAAAGCGCGATGAATCAATTTGCGATTCTGTACGGAGATCGGTTCATCAGGCCAACATGGTGAAAATCAGGGCCTGCCTGACG
>NZ_JBJJMO010000129.1:0-1068 GCF_046231935.1 Pseudomonas sp. KCJK9111
GTGCCGTTCGCCGGAATGGTGATGGTGGTCTTGCCATCGTCCAGCGTGAAGGTCAGCGCGCCGTGTTTGTCGATCGGCAAGCCATCTTTGTTGGTCAGGGTCACGGTGTAAGTGATCTGACCGCCTTCGGTGACCGAGTCGGTAGCGGTGAGCTTGGCTACAACTTCGTCGATGGTATCGGTCACTTTGACCGAGGCCTCACCGCCCAGTTGCAGGTTTTCGAAGGTGCGACCGCCAGCGTCGGCTGCCGACTTGATGCCCAGGCTGATTTCGCCCGAGTCTTTGTAAACGTCGTCGCCTTGCGCCGCGTGCTCGTAGGAAACAGTAGTCTGGCCGGCTTTGATGGTGACTTGAGCATTGTTGCTCAGGGTCACGACTAGGTCGTTGGCCAGCGCTTTGTTGATCTGCACGGTGAACGTTGGTTTGACGTTCTCGGCAACAGATGTCTGGTCAGCGGTGATGGTGACCAGCACTTGGTCGCCCTGGTTGCCCGTGCCCGGAGTACCCGAGCCTGGCTCGTCGGTAACCTGGGTGGTGACTGGAGTCTTGTCCAGCGTCAGTTGCTCGAACTTGCCAACATCTGCGCCGGCAACGGAGGCGATCGATTTCACAACCGGATCGTTGGCACCGACGTAGTCGTTGTCTGGCGCGGTCACAGTGACCGAACCGGTTGTGCCATTGGCTGGGATGGTGATGACGGTCTTGCCATCGTCCAGCGTGAAGGTCAGCGCACCATGCTTGTCGATCGGCAGGCCATCTTTGTTTGTCAGGGTCACGGTGTAAGTGATCTGACCGCCTTCAGTGACCGAGTCGGTTGCAGTGAGCTTCGCCACAACTTCGTCGATGGTATCGGTGACTTTCACCGAAGCCTCGCCGCCCAGTTGCAGGTTTTCGAAGGTGCGGCCGCCAGCGTCTGCTGCCGACTTGATGCCCAGGCTGATTTCGCCCGAGTCTTTATAAACGTCGTCGCCTTGCGCTGCGTGCTCGTAGGAAACAGCGGTCTGGCCGGCTTTGATGGTGACTTGAGCGTTGTTGCTCAGGGTCACGACCAGGTCGTTAGCCAGGGCC
>NZ_JBJJMO010000130.1:0-1000 GCF_046231935.1 Pseudomonas sp. KCJK9111
GTCAGCGGCGCGGATGCCTGGAAGTTCGAGCAACTGACGCTGGATAAAACCCAAGTCAGCACCGAAGTAACCGACGAGCCAGGTTCGGGTACTCCTGGCACGGGCAACCAAGGCGATCTGGTGCTGGTCACTATTACCGCTGACCAGAACTCCGTAGCTGAGAACGTTAAGCCGACGTTCACTGTTCAGATCAACAAAGCCCTGGCCAACGACCTGGTCGTGACCCTGAGCAATAACGCTCAAGTCACCATCAAAGCCGGCCAGACCGCTGTTTCCTACGAACACACGGCGCAAGGCGACGACGTCTACAAAGACTCGGGCGAAATCAGCCTGGGCATCAAGTCGGCAGCAGACGCTGGCGGCCGTACCTTCGAGAACCTGCAACTGGGCAACGATGCTTCGGTCAAAGTCACCGACACCATCGACGAAGTTGTGGCCAAGCTCACTGCGACTACTTCGGTTGCCGAAGGCGGCGAGATCACCTACACCGTGACGCTGACCAACAAAGACGGTCTGCCGATCAACAACCACGCTGAGTTGTACTTCCACCTGAAAGACGGCACCACCGTCGTGGTCCCTGCCAACAGCACCGTAGGTTCGGCCACCGCTACCGCGCCAGATAACGTTTATGTGGGCACGAACCCTGCGGTCGTGAACTCGATCGAATCGGTCAGCGGTGCGGATGCCTGGAAGTTCGAGCAACTAACGCTGGATAAAACCCAGGTCAGCACCGAAGTTACCGACGAGCCAGGCTCGGGTACGCCGGGTACTGGCAACCAAGGCGACTTGGTGCTGGTCACTATTACCGCTGACCAGAACTCCGTTGCTGAGAACGTTAAGCCGACGTTCACCATCCAGATCAACAAGGCCTTGGCTAACGACCTGGTCGTGACCCTGAGCAACAACGCTCAAGTCACCATCAAAGCCGGCCAGACTGCTGTTTCCTATGAGCACGCCGCTCAAGGCGATGACGTTTACAAAGACTCGGGCGAAATCAGCC
>NZ_JBJJMO010000131.1:0-670 GCF_046231935.1 Pseudomonas sp. KCJK9111
TGCAGTCACAGCACCGGACATCGATGGCGGTGGTGACGTCACACCGCCAGACGCGCCCGTGGACCTGGTCATCGGGCTAGCAGGCAGTCAACTGACCGGTCGCGGCGAAGCCGGCACCACCGTGCAAGTGCGCGACGCTGCAGGCAACCTGCTCGCCACGGGCACCGTGGGGGCCGATGGGACCTTCACCGTCAGCCTGGATCCTGCCGTCAAGGACGGCAGCAGCCTACAAGTCACCCTCACCGACACGGCAGGCAACACTTCGCCAGCCGCCAGCGTGGCATCGCCAGACCTCGTGGGGCCTGCGCAACCCACCGACCTGGCCCTGGCCGATGGCGTCACCTTCACCGGCCGCGGTGAGCCAGGCGCTACCGTACAAGTGCGCGATGCCGCCGGCACCGTGATCGGCACAGGCACCGTGGGCGCAGACGGCGCCTTCAGCATCACCCTCTCCCCTGCCCAGGCCAACGGCCAGGCACTGGACGTACGCCTGGTCGATGGGGCAGGCAATGCCTCGGCGCCCTTGCAGTTCGACGCCCCTGACATCACTCCGCCAGAAGCGGTTACCAATGTGCTGGTCGGCCCTGGCGGTACCGTCATCGGGGGCCGAGGCGAGCCAGGTGCAACGGTCGAGGTGCGCGATGCGAGCGGTACCCTGCTGGGCAGCGCT
>NZ_JBJJMO010000132.1:0-640 GCF_046231935.1 Pseudomonas sp. KCJK9111
TACTCCGGGCACGGGTAACCAAGGCGACTTGGTGTTGGTCACCATTACGGCTGACCAGACCTCCGTTGCCGAGAACGTCAAACCGACGTTCACCGTCCAGATCAACAAAGCCCTGGCCAACGACCTGGTCGTGACCCTGAGCAACAACGCTCAAGTCACCATCAAAGCCGGCCAGACCGCTGTTTCCTACGAACACGCGGCGCAAGGCGATGACGTTTACAAAGACTCGGGCGAAATCAGCTTGGGCATCAAGTCGGCAGCAGACGCTGGCGGCCGCACGTTCGAAAACCTGCAGCTGGGTAACGATGCCTCGGTCAAAGTGACTGACACCATCGACGAAGTTGTAGCCAAGCTCACCGCTACCGACTCGGTCACTGAAGGCGGTCAGATCACTTACACCGTGACCCTGACCAACAAAGACGGCCTGCCAATCGACAAGCACGGCGCGCTGACCTTCACCCTGGACGATGGCAAAACTGTCATCACCATCCCAGCCAACGGCACTACCGGTTCGGTAACCGTTACAGCGCCTGACAACGACTATGTCGGTGCTAACGATCCGGTCGTGAAATCGATCGCCTCCGTTGCCGGTGCAGACGTTGGCAAGTTTGAACAGCTCACTTTGGACAAAACGCCGGTC
>NZ_JBJJMO010000133.1:0-631 GCF_046231935.1 Pseudomonas sp. KCJK9111
AACAGAAGTCTGGTCAGCGGTGATGGTGACCAGCACTTGGTCGCCTTGGTTGCCTGTACCTGGAGTGCCCGAACCTGGTTCGTCGGTCACGACGGTGCTGACCGGAGTCTTGTCCAGAGTCAGTTGCTCGAACTTGCCAACGTCCGCACCAGCAACACTGGCGATCGATTTAACGACCGGATCGTTAGCACCGACGTAGTCGTTGTCTGGCGCGGTCACAGTGACCGAACCGGTTGTGCCATTGGCTGGGATGGTGATGACAGTCTTGCCATCATCCAGTGTGAAGGTCAGCGCGCCATGCTTGTCGATCGGCAGGCCATCTTTGTTTGTCAGGGTC
This sequence comes from Pseudomonas sp. KCJK9111, assembly GCF_046231935.1. Taxonomy (NCBI): domain Bacteria; kingdom Pseudomonadati; phylum Pseudomonadota; class Gammaproteobacteria; order Pseudomonadales; family Pseudomonadaceae; genus Pseudomonas; species Pseudomonas sp. KCJK9111. The sequence goes on from NZ_JBJJMO010000133.1 coordinate 338, forward strand.
ACGGTGTAAGTGATCTGACCGCCTTCAGTGACCGAGTCGGTTGCTGTGAGCTTCGCCACAACTTCGTCGATGGTATCGGTGACTTTCACCGAGGCCTCGCCGCCCAGCTGCAGGTTTTCGAAGGTACGGCCGCCAGCGTCTGCTGCCGACTTGATACCCAGACTGATTTCGCCCGAGTCTTTGTAGACGTCGTCACCTTGTGCCGCGTGGGTATACTGAGCGCTGGTTTCGCCGGCCTTGATGATGACCTTTTCATTGTTGCTCAGGGTCACGATCAGGTCGTTGGCCAGGGCT
>NZ_JBJJMO010000134.1:0-619 GCF_046231935.1 Pseudomonas sp. KCJK9111
CGGCTCGCCTCGGCCACCGATGACGGTGCCGCCAGGGCCGACCAGCACATTGGTGACCGCTTCTGGCGGAGTGATGTCAGGGGCGTCGAACTGCAAGGGTGCCGAGGCATTGCCTGCCGCATCGACGAGGCGTACGTCCAGTGCCTGGCCGTTGGCCTGGGCGGGGGACAGGGTGATGCTGAAGGCGCCGTCTGCGCCCACGGTGCCTGTGCCGATCACGGTGCCGGCGGCATCGCGCACTTGTACGGTGGCGCCTGGCTCACCGCGCCCGGTGAAGGTGACGCCATCGGCCAGGGCCAGGTCGGTGGGTTGCGCAGGCCCTACGAGGTCTGGCGACGTCACGCTGGCGGCCGGCGAAGTGTTGCCTGCCGCGTCAGTGAGGGTGACTTGTAGGCTGCTGCCGTCCTTGACGGCAGGGTCCAGGCTGACGGTGAAGGTCCCATCGGCACCGACGGTGCCCGTGGCGAGCAGGTTGCCTGCCGCGTCGCGCACTTGCACGGTGGTACCGGCTTCGCCGCGACCGCTCAACTGTGTGCCGGCCAGGCCGACCACCAGGTCCACAGGCGCGTCTGGCGGGGTGATGTCACCACCGCCATCGATGTCCGGTGCTGTGACTGCG
>NZ_JBJJMO010000135.1:0-593 GCF_046231935.1 Pseudomonas sp. KCJK9111
GCATCGGTGGCAGTGGCTTGCAGCACTTCGCCGTCCACCTGGGCAGGGTTCAGGGTGATGCTGAACACGCCGGTGGCGCCGACCACCGCCGAGCCCAGCTCGGTGCCGTCAGCGGCCAGAATGCGCACGGTGCTGCCCGGCTCGGCGCGGCCCGTGACCACGGTGCCGTCGGCGCTCACCGCCAGCTCTGCAGGGGCGGCGGGAGCCGTGATATCGGGAGCGGTGACCTGGGCGGGCAGTGACGACACATCGTCGGCGATGGCCACCACATCCAGCAGTTCGCCGTTGGCCTGGGCCGGGTTCAGGTCGATGCTGAAGCTGCCGTCGGCATTGGCGATGGCGCTGCCGACCAACGCACCGCTGGCATCGCGCACTTCGACGCGTGAGCCTGCCGGGGCAGTACCGGTGAGCACGGTGCCGTCGGCGTTTACCGCCAGGTTGGCTGGGCTTTCCAGGGCTGGGGTCAGGGGCACTTCGTAGTCGACTGCGGGCGAGGCGTTGCCGCTAGGGTCTGTCTGCACCAGGCTCAGTTGCTCGCCGGGTTGCACGGCGGGGTCGAGGTTGACCAGGAAGGTGCCGTTGGCAGTGACCAC
>NZ_JBJJMO010000136.1:0-556 GCF_046231935.1 Pseudomonas sp. KCJK9111
AGTGCACGTGAACACGGCCCTGGCTAACGACCTGGTCGTGACCTTGAGCAACAACGAGAAGGTCACCATCAAGGCCGGCGAAACCAGCGCCCAGTACACCCACGCAGCGCAAGGCGACGACGTCTACAAAGACTCCGGCGAAATCAGCCTGGGCATCAAGTCGGCAGCCGACGTAGGCGGCCGTACCTTCGAGAACCTGCAACTGGGCAATGATGCTTCGGTCAAAGTGACCGACACCATCGACGAAGTTGTGGCCAAGCTCACTGCGACTACTTCGGTTGCCGAAGGTGGCCAGATCACCTACACCGTGACTCTGACCAACAAAGACGGCTTGCCCATCGACAAGCATGGCGCGCTGACCTTCACACTGGATGATGGCAAGACTGTCATCACCATCCCGGCGAACAGCACTACCGGTTCGGTCACTGTGACCGCCCCTGACAACGACTACGTCGGTGCCAACGATCCGGTCGTTAAATCGATCGCCTCCGTTGCCGGCGCTGATGTTGGCAAGTTCGAGCAACTGACTCTGGACAAGACGCCAGTCAGCACTCAA
>NZ_JBJJMO010000137.1:0-460 GCF_046231935.1 Pseudomonas sp. KCJK9111
TTATGGTGGGCACTCTAAGGAGACTGCCGGTGACAAACCGGAGGAAGGTGGGGATGACGTCAAGTCATCATGGCCCTTACGGCCTGGGCTACACACGTGCTACAATGGTCGGTACAGAGGGTTGCCAAGCCGCGAGGTGGAGCTAATCTCACAAAACCGATCGTAGTCCGGATCGCAGTCTGCAACTCGACTGCGTGAAGTCGGAATCGCTAGTAATCGCGAATCAGAATGTCGCGGTGAATACGTTCCCGGGCCTTGTACACACCGCCCGTCACACCATGGGAGTGGGTTGCACCAGAAGTAGCTAGTCTAACCTTCGGGGGGACGGTTACCACGGTGTGATTCATGACTGGGGTGAAGTCGTAACAAGGTAGCCGTAGGGGAACCTGCGGCTGGATCACCTCCTTAATCGACGACATCAGCCTGCTGATGAGCTCCCACACGAATTGCTTGATTCATT
>NZ_JBJJMO010000138.1:0-439 GCF_046231935.1 Pseudomonas sp. KCJK9111
CAACGCTCAAGTCACTATCAAGGCCGGTCAGACTGCTGTTTCCTATGAGCACGCCGCTCAAGGCGATGACGTTTACAAAGACTCGGGCGAAATCAGCTTAGGTATCAAGTCGGCAGCCGACGCTGGCGGCCGCACGTTCGAAAATCTGCAGTTGGGCAACGATGCCTCGGTCAAAGTGACTGACACCATCGACGAAGTTGTAGCTAAGCTCACCGCCACCGATTCGGTCACCGAAGGTGGTCAGATCACTTACACCGTGACCCTGACCAACAAAGACGGCTTGCCGATCGACAAACACGGCGCGCTGACCTTCACGCTGGACGATGGCAAGACCGTCATCACTATCCCAGCCAATGGCACAACAGGTTCGGTCACTGTGACCGCGCCAGACAACGACTACGTCGGTGCTAACGATCCGGTCGTTAAATCGATCGCCAGT
>NZ_JBJJMO010000139.1:0-415 GCF_046231935.1 Pseudomonas sp. KCJK9111
TACCACTACCGCGACCCTGACCGCGAGTCCTTCGGTCACCGAAGGCGGTGTCATCACCTACACCGTGACCCTGACCAACCCGGCTCAGACCCCGGTGACCGTGACCCTGTCCAATGGCCAGGTCATCACTGTTGAGGCAGGCAAGACCCAGGGCAGCATCGACTTCCAGACCCCGGCCAACGACGTCTACAACAACGGTTCCACCGTTAGCGTGACTATCGACAGCGCTACGGGCGGCAACTTCGAGCAGCTGACGCCGAACCCAGCGGCTGCGGTTACCACGATCAATGATTCAATCGACACTACAATCGCGACCCTGACCGCGAACCCTTCGGTTACTGAGGGCGGTGTCATCACCTACACCGTGACCCTGACCAACCCGGCTCAGACTCCGGTGACCGTGACCCTGTCCAAT
>NZ_JBJJMO010000140.1:0-401 GCF_046231935.1 Pseudomonas sp. KCJK9111
GACAACGACTATGTCGGTGCTAACGATCCGGTCGTGAAATCGATCGCCTCCGTCACTGGCGCAGATGTTGGCAAGTTCGAGCAACTGACGCTGGACAAGACTCCAGTCAGCACCCAAGTTACCGACGAGCCAGGCTCGGGTACTCCGGGCACGGGCAACCAGGGCAACCAAGTTCTGGTCACCATTGCGGCGGATCAGACTTCTGTTGCTGAAAACGTCAAGCCAACGTTCACTGTTCAAATCAACAAGGCCCTGGCCAACGACTTGGTCGTGACCCTGAGCAACAATGAAAAGGTCACCATCAAGGCCGGCGAAACCAGCGCTCAGTACACCCACGCGGCACAAGGTGACGACGTCTACAAAGACTCGGGCGAAATCAGCCTGGGCATCAAGTCGGCAGC
>NZ_JBJJMO010000141.1:0-400 GCF_046231935.1 Pseudomonas sp. KCJK9111
ACTTTTTGACAAGACAAAAAGTGAGCCGCCGTAAGGGCGGAAAGGTGACTGTGCGCCACCCGCGCCAATGAATACCAACTTGCTGTGCGCGCCCACGCTTTCAAGTTTCAAGTTTCAAGTTTGAAGTTTGAAGTTTGGTTGCGTTGGTGTGGGTGTCGAAAGAGAGCATAGTCCATTTGCGATGGCGACGCTTAGTCACCTTTTCGCCATTACGGCGAGTCACTTTTTGTCAAACGCGACAAAAAGTAACCAAAAAACGCTGTGCTCCATTCATACGGCCCCTACGCTGCGCTTCGGGGTTCCCTCACTCCGGTCTTGCTCCCGGGAGGACCGCGCTGTAGGCCCCATCCTGGGGCCCAGCGCTTGACAGGCATCCATGCCTGTCACCTCCCTCCGCAAG
>NZ_JBJJMO010000142.1:0-379 GCF_046231935.1 Pseudomonas sp. KCJK9111
AACAGGCGTCTTATCGAGCGTTAGTTGCTCAAACTTACCAACGTCCGCACCAGCAACGCTGGCAATTGATTTGACGACCGGATCGTTAGCACCGACATAGTCGTTGTCAGGCGCTGTAACGGTTACCGAACCGGTAGTGCCGTTGGCTGGGATGGTGATGACAGTTTTGCCATCGTCCAGCGTGAAGGTCAGCGCGCCGTGTTTGTCGATCGGCAAGCCGTCTTTGTTGGTCAGGGTCACGGTGTAAGTGATCTGACCGCCTTCAGTGACCGAGTCGGTTGCTGTAAGCTTCGCCACAACTTCGTCGATGGTATCGGTGACTTTCACCGAGGCCTCGCCGCCCAGCTGCAGATTTTCGAAGGTGCGACCGCCAGCGTCG
>NZ_JBJJMO010000143.1:0-338 GCF_046231935.1 Pseudomonas sp. KCJK9111
CGATTCGATCGAGTTCACGACGGCAGGGTTCGTACCCACATAAACGTTGTCCGGCGCAGTAGCAGTGGCCGAACCTACGGTGCTGTTGGCAGGAACCACGACGGTGGTGCCGTCTTTCAGGTGGAAGTACAACTCAGCGTGGTTGTTGATCGGCAGACCGTCTTTGTTGGTCAGCGTCACGGTGTAGGTAATCTCGCCACCTTCGGCAACCGAAGTGGTCGCGGTCAACTTGGCCACAACTTCGTCGATGGTATCGGTGACTTTGACCGAGGCATCGCCACCCAGTTGCAGGTTCTCGAAGGTACGACCGCCAGCGTCGGCTGCCGACTTGATGCCCA
>NZ_JBJJMO010000144.1:0-319 GCF_046231935.1 Pseudomonas sp. KCJK9111
AGTCTTGCCATCATCCAGTGTGAAGGTCAGCGCGCCGTGTTTGTCGATCGGCAAGCCGTCTTTGTTGATCAGGGTCACGGTGTAGGTGATCTGACCACCTTCGGAAACCGAGTCAGTAGCAGTCAGCTTGGCTACAACTTCGTCGATGGTATCGGTCACTTTGACCGAGGCATCGTTGCCCAACTGCAGATTTTCGAAGGTGCGGCCGCCAGCGTCTGCTGCCGACTTGATGCCCAGGCTGATTTCGCCCGAGTCTTTGTAGACGTCGTCGCCTTGCGCCGCGTGTTCGTAGGAAACAGCGGTCTGGCCGGCTTTGATG
>NZ_JBJJMO010000145.1:0-319 GCF_046231935.1 Pseudomonas sp. KCJK9111
TGGCGCGGTTACAGTGACCGAACCGGTAGTGCTGTTCGCCGGGATGGTGATGACGGTCTTGCCATCATCCAGTGTGAAGGTCAGCGCGCCATGCTTGTCGATCGGCAAGCCATCTTTGTTGGTCAGGGTCACGGTGTAGGTGATCTGACCGCCTTCGGCCACGGAATCGGTCGCAGTCAGTTTCGCGACAACTTCGTCGATGGTGTCGGTGACTTTCACCGAGGCCTCGCCGCCCAACTGCAGATTTTCGAAGGTGCGACCGCCAGCGTCTGCTGCCGACTTGATGCCCAGGCTGATCTCGCCGGAATCTTTATAAACG
>NZ_JBJJMO010000146.1:0-313 GCF_046231935.1 Pseudomonas sp. KCJK9111
GTAAAAGACGATGTTGTAAAGCGACCCTGTTATAGGTCTGTAGCTCAGTTGGTTAGAGCGCACCCCTGATAAGGGTGAGGTCGGCAGTTCAAATCTGCCCAGACCTACCATTACTTGGTTCAGCCGTAGAATACGGGGCCATAGCTCAGCTGGGAGAGCGCCTGCCTTGCACGCAGGAGGTCAGCGGTTCGATCCCGCTTGGCTCCACCAATCCTTCAGGCTTCAGGTTTGCAGCACTGTTCAGAATACAGAAATGAACATTCCGGTGTGAATGTTGATTTCTGACTTTTGTCAGATCGTTCTTTAAAAATTT
>NZ_JBJJMO010000147.1:0-312 GCF_046231935.1 Pseudomonas sp. KCJK9111
TTGCTCAGGGTCACGACCAGGTCGTTGGCCAGGGCTTTGTTGATCTGGACGGTGAACGTCGGTTTGACGTTCTCGGCTACGGAAGTCTGGTCGGCAGTGATTGTCACCTGGACCAAATCACCTTGGTTACCGGTGCCTGGCGTACCCGAACCTGGCTCGTCAGTGACAGCAGTACTAACCGGAGTAGTGTCCAAGGTCAGCTTTTCGAACTTACCAACATCAGCACCGGTGACGGTCGCAATAGCCTTGACCACTGGGTCGTTCGCGCCGACGTAAACGTTGTTCGGGGCAGTTACGGTGACAGAACCAGTG
>NZ_JBJJMO010000148.1:0-303 GCF_046231935.1 Pseudomonas sp. KCJK9111
GTGTCGATAGAATCATTGATCGTCGTTACGGCTGGCGTCGGACTAGCCGTCAGTTGCTCGAAGTTACCGCCCGTGGCGCTGTCGATGGTCACACTAACGGTCGAGCCGTTGTTATAGACGTCGTTGGCCGGGGTCTGGAAGTCGATGCTGCCCTGGGTCTTGCCTGCCTCAACAGTGATGACCTGGCCGTTGGACAGGGTCACGGTCACCGGCGTCTGGGCCGGATTGGTCAGGGTCACGGTGTAAGTGATGACACCGCCTTCGGTGACCGAAGGACTTGCGGTCAAGGTCGCGGTAGTGGTG
>NZ_JBJJMO010000149.1:0-300 GCF_046231935.1 Pseudomonas sp. KCJK9111
GTGTCGATCGAGTCGTTGATCGTCGTTACCGCTGGCGTCGGGTTCGGCGTCAACTGCTCGAAGTTGCCGCCCGTGGCGCTGTCGATAGTCACACTAACGGTGGAGCCGTTGTTGTAGACGTCGTTCGCCGGGGTCTGGAAATCGATACTGCCCTGGGTCTTGCCTGCTTCAACAGTGATGACCTGGCCATTGGACAGGGTCACGGTCACCGGAGTCTGCGCCGGGTTGGTCAGGGTAACGGTGTACGTGATCACGCCACCTTCGGTCACGCTCGGCGAAGCCGTCAGCGTGGCAGTGGTG